>NZ_CAWUDO010000068.1:0-46278 GCF_963920935.1 Nostoc sp. CCY 9925
TCGCCCAGAAGAAATAGGCGAGTCTAGCGGCACCAGAAGCGATCGCCCACAAGAAATAGGTGAGTCTAGCGGCACTAGAAGCGATCGCCCAGAAGAAATAGGCGAGTCTAGCGGCACCAGAAGCGATCGCCCACAAGAATCGGAAAATGAATCATCTCAGACTAGACAAACAGGAAAGCCTGAGGAAATACTGAATTCTGTTAACAGCAGAATAGGTAGCCAGTCTGATAAATTTGAGCTTACCTACACTCAAGACCAATTAGACTCCATCATCAAGAAAGGAAAAGAACTGGGACTGAGTGATAAAGTTATTGAGGATTTAATTTACACAGGGTCAAGAAAGGCTAAAGCGATCTCAGCTGATGAACTCATTGGCCAAATGGAACACTGGGTTAATGTCATTAGCAAGCGCGGATTCCCGGAGAAATTTACTGATAAAAATGAGTTTCAGGAATTTAGCCAAGACCTACTCAAAGGTGTAAGAAATGCAGGTATTCCTGCCGATGATATCAGAATTCAAGGCTCATCACTGCGGAAAACTAGCGCTCAAGATGTTGATATTGCCGCATTTGTCGATGAACCCACTTTTGATAGATTACTAGTTCAGCGATACCATGAAAGAATAACAATAAAAGAAACTAATACAAAAGTTTCTCTGAATGATAAATCTCATGAAGAGCTAGTTCAATTAGCTAATGATATTGTAGCCAACCCGGCAAAATACAATTCACAAGGTAACACTTTTCAAAATGCATTACTAAATGGCATTATAAGTTCCAAGTCTGATATTGTTAAACCACTGAAAACCGCCAGTAAGGAAATTAACAATAAATATCCTCATTTGAATGTCGAATCTATCTCCGTTTTAATCAGAGGCGGACGATTTGATGTGAAGCCTGACTTACCCGTTACAGGAAATTGAGAGAATGAATAAAATAGCTTTCTATGGAACAATATATTCTGGCGATTATAAGGTTGTAGCCGCCATATTGAAAAATTGGCTAAAAACAGAAGATTTGGATATTAAAATCAGGCTCAGTGGTGAAGAAATAGTCTACGAAAACGAGCAAATTTATTTGTATTCTTACAATTCGGTGACTGTTGAAGGAGTACCACCAAATTTTCTATTGGAAGGTAATATGTCAGCGACGCTTGACGAAGTAAAAGTATTATTACAGCAACTATGGCAATTGTGCCAAGAGCAAAATATTACTAGTAGCTTTGAATACGTTGAAGTCACAGAGGATGGAGATGAAGTCACAGAGCAGTTTTATATCGAATAAATTTATGAATAATCAAGATCAATGTTGCCTCTGGACTGATTCTAAGCATCAGCGTTACTTTCTCATTCCCGACAACCAAAAGCTGTCTAGGGGGCGCTTCATCATCTCTACCCTGACTGGCATCCAAAAGAAAGTTACGCAAATTGCGATCGCTAAATTTGAAATTCCAGAGTCAGCAGCAAAAGCATACCTTGAGAATGAAATACATCAGGCGACGGCGCAAGCAAAAATCGCTGTTTCTAACCTGATGTTATCCTCAACAGAAATCTCAGAAAAATCTCCTCCAACATCTAAGGAAACTCCATCAGTTTCAAACATTCTTTCCTCGCTTTTGGGCGCTGAAATTGAAAATTTACAAAATAATCCGGAAGCTGCCCAAATTGCTTTTGTTAATATATATACCCAATTCAAAGAGTTTTTAGGTGAATCTATCTCGGACAACTCTACTCAAGTTGAAAGTACGCGATCGCATCTACATCACTTAAGAGAAATACTCCAAGCTCAAGGAATCAACATCAGCGAAGAAATTGAAGAACTACCTAATAAGTTACAAGAGGTGTTTTCTTCGGCAAACATGGAAGAATATCTGCAAGAAATTGTTATTAAACTACGGGATGTGACAGAGGAAATCGAGCAGTCACCTGGTGGGTTTGAGCAGATAATTGATGAGACGGTTAAATCTTTAAGTAAAGATTTATTCAGTGAGGAAGAGAAGGAAGTGGATGATAAGAAAAATCAGGATTATAAGCAATCGGCTGAAAATGCGATCGCTCAATCTTTAAAGTCCCGTGGTTTTACGCCATTTGCTGGTGGCAATTTTACATCCATCAATGGTTAAGGCAACAGACAAAGGTAAATCGTCGTCTCTACGAAAGATTGATTCTTGTAGAGACGCCGATTTATCGCGTCTGGTATAGACGCCGATTTATCGCGTCTGGTAATTTAATTTACAACAGCGATCGCAACCTAAAACATCAAATATTCCCGACCCCATACCCCACAAAAAAGAATCAAGTAGCCGAAAGCTTTATCTCATCAAAATTTTGATTCTTGAGTACACAATTAATACATATTAATAGATGCAATATTGCAAATGACATACTAATATTTGCAATATTTATTGAAAGTTAACTTTAGAGCAGAAGCAGACAGTAGGCAATAGGAAAGCAGCGTGCTAATCTTCAGCTTTTTTAATCAAACCTGATTCCTAATTACCAATGTTTAGAGTCAAAGTCATTTGCAAAGGACAAATGACCAATGACCAATGACCAATGACAAATGACCAAGGACAAAAATCAAATTATGAACAAAACCTTTGCAACTATCGACGGGAATGAAGCTGTTGCCCGTGTTGCTTACAAATTAAATGAAGTAATTGCCATTTATCCCATCACCCCCTCTTCAGCAATGGGTGAATGGGCGGATGCTTGGTCAGCGGAAGGTCGTTCTAATTTGTGGGGAACTATTCCCAGCGTTGTGCAGATGCAGAGTGAAGGGGGAGCCGCGGGTGCTGTACATGGAGCATTGCAAACGGGTTCCCTGAGTACCACATTTACGGCATCTCAGGGATTATTGTTGATGATACCCAACCTCTACAAAATTGCTGGTGAATTAACTAGCGCTACAATTCACGTTGCAGCACGCTCCCTGGCTACTCATGCTTTATCGATTTTTGGTGACCATAGCGACGTAATGGCAGCTAGGGCTACTGGTTTTGCCCTGCTGTGTTCCGCCTCGGTACAGGAAAGTCAAGATTTTGCTCTCATCGCTCATGCTGCTACCCTAGAGGCGCGAGTCTCATTTATGCACTTCTTTGATGGTTTCCGTACTTCCCATGAAGTGCAGAAAGTCAAACTACTTGCAGATGATGATTTGCGATCGCTCATCGATGATAATCTAATACTCGCCCACCGCAGCCGCGCCCTCACCCCAGACCGCCCAGTATTGCGGGGTACTGCTCAAAACCCTGATGTCTACTTCCAGTCCCGTGAAGGCGCTAACACTTACTACAATGCCTGTCCCGAAATTGTCCAGCGAATCATGGACCGATTTGGAGAACGCACAGGCAGGCATTACCAAATCTATGAATATTATGGGGCTAACGATGCCGATCGCGTGATAGTTCTCATGGGTTCCGGCTGTGAAACCGTCCATGAAACAGTAGACTATCTCAACGCCCGTGGTGAAAAAGTTGGTGTGGTAAAAGTGCGGCTTTATCGCCCCTTTGATGTCCACAGGTTTGTTGCAGCTTTACCTAGTAGTGTACAAGCGATCGCTGTTCTCGATCGCACCAAAGAACCAGGTAGCGCCGGTGAGCCATTGTATTTAGATGTGGTGGCTGCTATTCATGAAGCGTGGCAAGAGGACACGGGGAGAGGGAGACGCGGGGACGCGGGGAAACCTGGGGATGTGGGGAAAGAATTCTCCGCGTCTCCCAAAATCATCGGTGGTCGCTACGGTTTGTCATCCAAAGAATTTACGCCGGCGATGGTGAAGGGGATTTTTGATAACCTTGCCCAAAGTCAACCGAAAAATCATTTTACTATTGGTATTAATGACGACGTTACTTACACTTCCCTCAACTTTGACTCCAACTTCTCCACAGAATCAAATGGTGTTGTCAGGGCAATGTTCTATGGGTTGGGTTCAGATGGTACAGTTGGTGCTAACAAAAACTCTATCAAGATTATTGGTGAAGAAACTGATAATTATGCCCAAGGTTACTTTGTCTACGATTCTAAGAAATCTGGCTCCATGACAGTTTCTCATTTGCGCTTTGGCAAAGAGCCAATTCGCTCCACTTACCTAATTGACCAAGCTAACTTTATTGGTTGTCATCACTGGGGATTTTTAGAACGCATAGATGTTTTAAAAGCTGCTACTCACGGGGCGATTTTGCTGCTTAATAGTCCTTATGATGCAGATAGTGTTTGGGAAAATTTACCCATAAAAGTGCAGCAGCAAATTATCGAGAAGCAGTTGAAATTATATGTAATTGATGCCAACCAAGTCGCCCGTGAAAGTGGCATGGGTGGCAGAATTAACACTATTATGCAAGTGTGCTTCTTTGCCTTAGCGGGCGTCTTGCCACAAGAAGAAGCGATCGCTAAAATCAAACAAGCGATCGAAAAGACTTACGGTAAAAAAGGTGCAGAAGTTGTCCGCATGAACTTGCAAGCCGTAGACAACACCTTAGACAACTTACATAAAGTAGACATCCCACAAACTGCTAATTCTTGTACAGACGCGATTAATCGCGTCTCTACTCCTAACTTTGCCCCCAAATTTGTCCAGGAAGTTTTAGGTAAAATCATGATTTGGGAAGGCGATGATTTACCTGTCAGTTCGCTACCAGCTGATGGCATCTTTCCCGTAGGTACTGCGAAGTGGGAAAAACGTAACGTTGCCCAAGAGATACCTGTGTGGGAGCCAGATGTCTGCGTTCAATGTGGTAAGTGCGTGATGGTTTGTCCCCATAGTGCTATCCGTGCTAAGGCTTATCAAGAAGATGAGTTACTCAACGCACCAGAAACCTTCAAGTCAATTAATGCCAAAGATAAAGACTTTGCCAATCAAAAATTTACTATTCAGGTAGCTCCAGAAGATTGTACGGGATGCTCTATTTGTGTAGAGATTTGTCCTGCAAAAAATAAATATGAGCCATTACGGAAAGCGATTAATATGGCACAACAATTGCCATTGCGGGAACAAGAGCAAAAGAACTGGGATTTCTTTTTAAGCTTACCTAATCCTGACAGGCGGCAGTTGAAATTAAACCAAATTCGCCAACAACAATTACAGGAACCTTTATTTGAATTCTCTGGTGCTTGTGCGGGTTGTGGTGAAACGCCTTACTTAAAATTATTAACACAATTGTTCGGCGATCGCGCCGTTATCGCCAATGCTACAGGATGTTCTTCGATTTACGGCGGTAACCTCCCCACCACACCCTGGACAACCAACGCCCAAGGACGCGGCCCTGCATGGTCTAATAATTTATTTGAAGATAACGCCGAATTTGGTTTTGGCTTTCGTTTATCTGTCGATAAACAAGCCGAATTTGCAGCGGAACTACTGCAAAAATTGGGGAGTGAAATAGATGAAAACCTTGTTCATTCCATCCTCAAAGCTGAACAAAAATCTGAAGCTGACATTTGGGAACAACGGGAAAGAATAGAATTGTTGCAGCAAAAGTTAGATCAAATCTCGACTTTCGACCCCAGTCTAAAATCCAAAATCCAAAATCTCAAATCCCTTGCTGATTACCTGGTGAAAAAAAGCGTTTGGATTGTTGGCGGTGACGGTTGGGCTTACGATATTGACTTTGGCGGTATCGATCATGTAATTGCCAGCGGCCGCAATGTCAACATCTTAGTGATGGATACAGAAGTGTATTCTAATACAGGCGGTCAATCTTCCAAAGCCACGCCACGAGCCGCAGTTGCCAAATATGCCGCCAGTGGTAAGCCTGCACCAAAGAAAGACTTGGGTATGATTGCCATGACCTACGGAAATGTCTACGTGGCTAGTGTAGCCCTTGGTGCTAGAGATGAACACACTTTAAAGGCATTTTTGGAAGCAGAGGCTTATGATGGGCCATCACTGATTATTGCTTATAGCCATTGCATCGCCCACGGCATTAATATGACTACAGGAATGAATCATCAGAAAACTCTGGTAGAATCAGGTCGTTGGTTGTTGTATCGGCATAATCCAGAGTTGCTTAACCAGGGTAAAAATCCTTTGCAATTGGATATGCGATCGCCAACACAATCAGTAGAACATTCAATGTATCAAGAAAATCGCTTCAAAATGCTCACCAAGAGTAAACCCGAACTTGCCAAGCACTTATTAGAACAAGCCCAAGCCGAGGTAAATGCACGTTGGCAGATGTATCAATATCTAGCAAAACGCGACATTCTTTAGACTTGTTATATCAAGTAATGATAAGTCTTCACCCAAACATGATATTACAGAAGTGGGGAAAAGGGTAAAGGTTTGAAATTACCCTTTTCCCTTTCCCCTTTAACCTCACCGCATTGACCGTCATCCCACCCGCCAGTAAGTTGCGTGCCGTTTATAACAACTGCGACTCTGCCTTGTCCGCTCGTTAGCGTTCGTTAATTCATTAGGTGCGATCGCGCAATTTTTCTTCTACCAATGGGACGAATTTGTATGCTGTTTTAAGTTTTAATAAGCACTGTATTTCTTCACAAATTCCTCAAATTATTGTTATAACATCAAGATAGAAATGTTTAACTATTGCTTTAATTAGCTTGAGAATTCACCGCCTTTTTCATTCTACTAGTGTTGTATATTGGTCGTAATTATTACTAGGATTTTTACGATATACATCATATACAACATCTACAATCAGCGAGATTATTTGAAAAACTTCGTTGCTGATTTAAAGAATTAGTCTCACGCATTCGCTTTTAGGCGCTACCGATTTCTTAGGCGCAAAGAATTGTTGTTTAGTCATATCTAAAAAAGTCAATTCATACTCTGATTCAGCAACGCCAAAATTTTGAACTTGGAATTGCTTAGGAGCTACAGATTATGAGTACCATTGTTCAACGTCAAAGAGAATTTAATTTTTTTGATTTCTGGGATAGTTTTTGTACCTGGATTACTAGCACAGAAAATCGGATTTACATCGGCTGGTTTGGTGTGTTGGCGATTCCCACCTTGTTAGCTGCCACCACCTGTTTTATTTTGGCTTTTATTGCCGCTCCCAGCGTAGATATGGATGGCATACGTGAGCCAATCATGGGTTCACTGATGGATGGTAATAACTTAATTACAGCCGCAGTTGTGCCAACCTCAGCTGCTATTGGTTTGCACTTTTATCCTATCTGGGAAGCTGCATCAATCGATGAATGGCTCTACAATGGTGGACCATATCAATTAATTGTGCTGCATTTTCTCATTGGTATTTGGTGCTACTTAGGGCAACTTGGGGAATTGAGTTATCGTTTGGGAATGCGACCCTGGACAGCAATTGCCTATTCTGCACCCGTCATCGCCGCTACTTCTGTTTTGTTAGTTTATCCCATTGGTCAAGGTAGTTTTTCTGATGGTTTACCTTTGGGAATTGCTGGGACTTTCTACTTTATGTTAGCTTTCCAAGGGGATCACAATATCCTGATGCACCCGTTCCACATGTTGGGTGTAGCAGGTGTATTCGGTGGTGCACTGTTGAGTTCTTTGCATGGTTCTTTGGTGACTTCAACGCTAATTCGGAATACTAATGAAAATGAATCAACTAATGCCGGATATAAGTTGAGTCAGCAGAAAGTCACTTACAATTATTTGGCAGGACACTATAGCTTCTTAGGACGGTTGTTGATTCCTACCTTTGCTAGCAAAAATCATCGTGCTTTCCATTTTTTATTAGCAGCATTACCAACGGTGGGTATTTGGTTTGCAGCGATGGGTGTATGTTCGATGGCATTTAATATCAATGGCTTCAACTTTAATCATTCCATCTTAGATAGTCGGGGTGAAGTAATTAGAACCGACGCTGATATAGTGAACCGTGCCAATCTTGGTATAAGTGCAATGCACGCTCCTAATGTCCATAATTTTCCTTTAGTTCTGTCTAGCGGTCAACCTATTCCAGTTAGTTAAAAATTGCATCTATCAATTTTTGCAGTTGTTTTCAACCTGCTTGTAATTCTGGTATCAGTCAATATTATAGGCAGGTTTTTCTAGCTATAGCATTTCTCGCTTTTGTGAGACGGTAGGGGCACATAGCTATGCGCCCCTACAAATTGCTGGACTTCATGTATAGCAGAAGGCAGGAGGCAGGAGGCAGGAGGTAAAAGTATTACTATAGGACTAGTATTTGATTTCTGAAAAAATCTAAGTATGTGTAGGGTGTGTTACGGCTTCCGTAACGCACCACCCGAAGGTTTTGGTGCGTTAGCCTACGGCATAACACACCCTACGTATATTTCAAAAATCAAATATGATTCCTATATTCTTAGCTTCCATGCTTTCAAAATGTCCTAACCTGTGTGACTACGGTTATAATTGGAAACTTGGATAAAGAGTGAAACAATAATGTAGGCAAACTTCCGCCACAGTGTACTAGCTAAATTTGAATCAAACCAAAGGTAACATAATTTCAAATTCAGTCCCTATGCCTAGTTGGGAACGTAAATTAAATTTACCACCATGTTTCAGAGTTATAATTCGATAACTTACTGCTAAGCTAGTTTCTTTACCATTTTTTGTTTCCAAACAAAAAGACTCTATAATTTGCTCTTGCAATTCTTGAGACATTCCAGGTCCATTGTCAGTAATGCGAAGTAAGATCCAGCGAGAATCTGGTGCATTTGGTTTGCTTGGTTTCTGTGAAATAACTTCTGTAGTAATCTTAATACGGGGTTTTTGAATAGTCTTTGTATCTTCTAAATGCAACTGCTGTCGCACTGCTTCATTGAGTAAAGTATCCACAGCTTCGCTTAAAAGATTGATTAAAACCTGATTTAACTGCCCCATAAAGCAATACACTGGTGGCAGTTGCCCATAATATTTGACGATTTCAATTTCTCCTTGAATGCGGCTATTAATTAATAAAATTATATTATCGATACACGCGTGTAAATCTACGGGTTTGGGATAAAGCTCATCGAGATGACAGAAGTTTTGTAAACTAGTGACAAGTTTTTTTAATCTTTCGGCTCCAGTGCGGATACTAGCAAGCGCTTGCAATAAATCTTGTTCTAAAAAATCAAATTCAATTTCTTCTTTGATTTGGTTGATTGGCTGGGAGACTGATGGCAATTCTTTGTCGTAAGCCGCTATTAATTTGAGTAAATCTTGGCTGTAATTTGAGACGTAAGTTATGTTACCCCAAATAAAACCCACGGGGTCTAAAATTTCGTGTACTACCCCATCTACCAAACGCCCCAAACTCGCCATTTTATCATTTTGAATCATTTGGGCTTGGCTGCGTTCGTATCGCACAAAATTTTTAATGCCGCGAATTTGCCACGAAATAAAATTTAATTCCTGCACATCTAATAATCTGTAATCATCAGCAGCAGTTTGCACTACAATTGGTTCTGATAATAATTCTGGCGATCGCTTCAAGCTAAGTTGCATCGCAATTAAAATTAATGTCGTCTCAGCAACCAGCAAAACCGGTGTCCGTGCATAGCCGTAGAGAACACCTAATGGTTGCTGAATAAACAACTCTTCTCCATATGGGCGAATCAAAAATTCTAAAAGTCGTCGCCGCGAAATCATTCCCACGAACTTTCCTTGTTCTACCAAAATTACTCCTGGTAGCAAGGGATATTTTTCCAAAAAATGAGCCACTTCTCTACCAGTACAGCTAATTTCCACGGGGAAGCTATACATTGGTAGTTCTTGGAGAGTTGAATCTAAATTGAGATCGCGATCGCTACCAACAGACAAAAATGGCGGTGAGATATGACAACAACTGAATTCTTCTGGCACTAGACACCCTGATTTTGACAAAGACAAGTCAACAATAAGCTAATATCTTAGCCTCTGTCATTAATGAAAAGGGAGTGGGGAGTGTGGGGAGTGTGGGGAAAAAAGGGGGAAAGATTTCTTTCCATCCTCCCACACCTCCCGCACTCCCCACTGCTATCTGCTAAACTTTGATCTTGCATTTTTAAGGTTTTTGTAGTAAAAAGTCAACCAAAGCTCAAATGATATTTTGCCAAAACTAGCTATAGCTATTGGTTAATGGTCATTGGGCATAGAGTATGGAGCATTAGCAAAGGACAAAGGACAAATGACAATTGATTAACAGCGATCCCCAAATGTTGAATAACTGTAAATCCTTGATGAAAATATAGCCTAGTTCATATCTGATTCAGAAAATTACTGTAAGTATAAACATAGGGAAATTGAAAATCACCTATGCAGCTACTTGCCCTCTATAACGGAACATTTTCTGAACTTAGACAATCTTAGAAATGGTCATCATCAGTAAATGCACTCAGATAAATATCAGTATCTCCTTTGAATTCAAGGTTTTTAGCGCTTAAGCGTTAATTAAAATAGCAGGAGAATTTGTTATTTAAATGACGTTTAATTTCCCGAACTGCTTTTGATCCCCATTTCGGTAGAATGACTAGGCAGAACCCTAAAACTCAAAACCGCTTTTGACAGCGACGCCCATGAATCAACTCAACAATGGTTTTACGCTATTTCTAAGTCTGCTAGTCGAGGCGATGCCTTTTTTGCTTCTTGGGGTTTTATTCTCCAGTTTGCTGCTGTTTTTCGTTGATGAGCGCAAATTAGTAGAAAAAATGCCCACAAATCCGCTGTTGGGTGCTTTAGTTGGCAGTATGATCGGCTTTTTATTTCCGGTGTGTGAGTGCGGGAATGTACCGGTAGCGCGGCGGTTCCTAATTCAAGGGGTACCCACACCAGTGGCAATTGGTTTTTTGCTAGCTGCACCAACAATTAACCCAGTTGTAATTTGGGCAACTTGGACAGCCTTTCGAGATCAGCCAGAAATAGTAGTATTACGGGTTGTATTTTCCCTATCAATAGCCACAATTATCGGCTTTGTTTTCAGTTTTCAAAAGGACTTAAATCCTATAGTCCAACCTGCGATCGCTCGGTATATGAAATACAATCCTCCCGCGCCGCCTGAAACCAAACGGCGTGGTAAGGGTTACCAAGTACAACAGGAATCAACAGTACCGAATATCTTGCAATCAGGGACTTATATTCTAGGAGGAAAAGCAGCTATACCGATGCGGATAGATGCGAATTTAGTACCGCCTACCATCATCTCTACTCCTAATAAACCCTTTGCAGATAAACTGCGTCTAGTGATAGATAACAGCGTTCAAGAATTGCGGGAATTAGGCGGAGTCATGGTTTTAGGAAGTGCGATCGCCGCTGCTATTCAAGTCTTAGCCCCCCGTGAATTAATTCTCAGTTTGGGCGCTGGCCCCATTAGTTCAATTGTAGTCATGCTGATATTAGCAGTAGTGGTGTCAATTTGTTCTACAGTTGATTCTTTCTTTGCTCTATCTTTTGCTTCAACTTTTAGCAGTGGCTCATTACTGGCATTTCTAGTGTTTGGCCCAATGATTGACATCAAAGGTGTTGGTTTGATGTTATCCATTTTTAAGCCTAAAACTGTCTTTTACTTATTTGCTTTAGCAGGACAATTAACATTTCTGTTCACGCTTTTCCTCAATTTGCATGTCTTTTAAAAATTCTTTGTCCTTTGTCTTTTTTTGGCTGTAAGCAATGACCAATACTTCTCTACCAGAGGCTGCGCCAACGGCTACGCTCAGTACAAGTGACCAATGACTAAAAAAAATCCCAAACCTAAAATTGCAATTCTTTTACTTCCTTGGCTGGATGCTCTAGCAATTACAGCTTGGGGCATTTTGATGTTGAGATATTGGCTAACTAACAAGCTGAACCTATTGATTCATCCAAATTATTTCTGGTTGGTGATTGTATGCGGTATCAGCTTCATTATTATTGGTTTCTTCAAAATACTGGAACTATGGCAGCGGCGGCGCCGTGATGTTATACCAAACACCCAGCATATTAGTTTATTTCCCCCCGGTTGGGGCAGTGCATTATTATTGATTGCAGCGATTTTGGGTTTCATTATTACACCCCAAGTTTTTGCTAGCGACAAAGCACTGCAAAGAGGTGTGACAGCTGATTTATTGGGAACCACACGCGTTAAGCCCCAAGCCTTTCGGGTAACTGTTCGTCCAGAAGAGCGATCGCTTGTAGACTGGGTACGCACCCTAAATGTCTATCCAGAACCAGATAAATATACAGGACAAAAAGTCAAAGTTAAAGGATTTGTCATCCACCCACCAGATTTAGGAAAAGAGTATTTATTTCTGGCACGATTTGTCTTAACTTGCTGTGCGGCAGATGCTTATCCTGTGGGATTGCCCATTAAACTACAAGACAATCGCGAGCAATACTCTGCGGATACCTGGTTGGAAGTAGAAGGACAAATGGTGACAGAAACTTTGGCAGGTAAACGCCAACTTACTATTGCTGCAACCTCTCTCAAAAAGATTCCCCAACCAAAGAATCCTTATGGTGATGATAATGATAATTAGTCAAAGTCAATGAGTTATGAGAAACAACTGTTGACTAATGACTAACAACTAATGACCTATGACTAATGACTAAATCTAAAGCATTTATTCAACCACTAGATCGCATAGCGATCGCACTAATGCTACTGCTAAGTGTGCTGATTGGGTTGATCGTATTGAAAGGTGATGTGGTAACATCTCGTGTCCGAGATTTTACTTGGCAAGATCAACAAATTGGTGCAGAAGATAGCTCCTTCGCCCTCACCTTTAGCCGCCCAATGGACATAAAAAGTGTAGAGGATAACTTGAAGATCGAGCCGCCTTTAGCAGGTAAATTCAGTTGGGCAGGGCGGCGAATGTTTTATACACTGCTCACACCAGCACCCTATGGCACAAATTATAAAGTGCAGTTACAGGCAGCCAAAGATAAGTTTGCCCAGCAAGAAGGCACAAACCGGACAATCCAGCCCTTTGTGGGTAGCTTCCGCACACGCGATCGCGTCATTCTCTACATAGGAACTGAGCAAGAAGAACAAGGAAGGTTAATTCTTTACAACTTAACCCAAGAGCAAAAAAGAGCACTTACCCCCAAAGACTTAATAGTAATGGACTTTGAGTCATTTCCAGACGGGGAGAAAATCTTATTTTCGGCTCGTACCAGCAAAAACCAAGACTTACTTTCAGCCCAACTGTACACAGTAACAACAGGCGTTGCGGGTAAATCTGGACGAGAAGTAGAACCAGCAGGCAGAGTAGACCTAATTTTAGATAGTAAAGATTATCAAAACCTGAAATTTGACTTATCGCCCGACGGGGAAACTATTGTCATCCAACGGGGAAACAAAGCTAATCCCAGCGACTTTGGGCTGTGGTTTATGCCAGCAATCAGTGACGCTTCAGGAGGAAAACCCACCCCTAAACGCTTGCAAAGCCAACCGGGGGGAGATTTTACGATTACCCCAGATAGTAAAGCCGTAGCAGTTGCCCAAGGACAGGGAGCAGCGATTTTACCACTACAAGGAGATGCTAGTAAACCCTTAGATTTTCTGCCCCAATTTGGCTTAGTACAGGCTTTCTCCAAAGATGGTTCTCAAGCAGCAATGGTAAAATTTAATACAGATTACACGCGAGATTTGTTTTTAGTCACAAACCAAGGCGTAGAGAAACAATTAGTAAAAACAACAGGCTCAATTGTCAACTGTCAATTTGACACCGCCTCACCTACCCTTTACTGCTTGTTGACACAGCTAGTATCCAAGGAACAATACATAGAACAACCTTATGTAGTGGCAATTGACCTGAAAACCGGACAACAAAAACCACTATTGTTACTGCCTCCCGAACAGCGAAATGTGCAAATGAGTTTATCTGCTGACGGTTTGGGCTTGTTATTTGACCAAGTAGTACCGCAGACAAACCCGCCGACAACATTACCTACAAACACTTTAAAAACAGATGACGGAGATGCGATCGCTACGAGTAGCCTATGGTTAATGCCCTTATTACCCATCGCCGACGCTGCAACTGTGGAAATTAGACCAGAACAACTCCCCTTAGCCGGATTTCGTCCCCGGTGGCTGCCTTAGGGAGTAGGGGAAGCAGGGGAAAAGGTTAAAGGGAAAAGGGAAAAGGAATAAATTTAATCTTTCCCCTTTTCCCCTTACCCCTTTGCCTTTCCCAATCCCCAATCCCCAATCCCTTTTACATCAATTGATAATTTGCCCAAGCTTCCCAAAAAATATAAATTGATAGTATTCCTAAGAAAATACGAAGCACTAAACTGACAGTAGAATCTGGTAATTGTGGCAATGTACGAGTACTCATTTGAACGCCTAAAAGACCTCCAAATCCTAAAATTAGACCTTGAATAAACAGAATATTTCCCTCTAATGTGTGTCCTGTACAAGCAGCTAAAGCAGTGATCACAATTACGCCTAAACTGGTCTGAATTGCTACTTTAATATCTTCTCCCAAAAGTAACATTTGCAGTGGCACCATAATCGTACCGCCACCCAAGCCAAATAAACCGGCTAAAATTCCTGCTGCTCCTCCGGTACCAATTTTAGAAACTAATGGATTAAATATTGGTGCTGTATCCTCTTTTTCCTTTAAGGATAGTTGCTTACGAAGCTCAATTAAATAGATATTAGCAAGTAGTATGATACCAAATGTCAAAAGTATTATATGGGATGGAATTTTATTAGCGAAATATACTCCTATTCCAGTAGTTAAGAAAGCTGGAATTCCTAAGTAAAATACTCGTTTAAAGTCAAAATAGCCCATCCACCAATTCTGTAAACTTCCAGAAATTGAGGTAATTACAATAGCAAGACTACTAGTAGCGATCGCCTGAACGGGAGTATAACCTAGTGTGACCAAAAGAGGAATTGTGATAATACCGCCACCTATTCCTAAAAGCCCTGCTATGACTCCAGATATTAAACCCCCAGTCATTAAAATCAACCAACTAAAATCATTCATAAATAATTATTTTTCTAGAAAACTGATAGTGCTGAATGGGACATTGGGAGCGCTGAATTAGGAGTTAGGAATTAGAAGTTCGGAGTTGTTCTCCTCCTGCCTCCCCCACCTCCCCTGCCCCTCCGCTCCCCACACTCCCCACACTCCCCACTCACCTCACTGTCACCGGATGACTAACAACCCCTCCATAGAGCAACCCACCATCGTTCCAAGGAACTCTACTCGGTTGTGTGTTACCTAAATTATCAGTAGCACGAGCTTGCAGAAAATATTCACCGGGAACTGGGTTCCATTCAATATCCCAACGTACCCATGCAAATGGAAAATTTGGTTCTCTTAGTCGTGCAAATTGCCAAGTTTTACCGCCATCGAGGCTGATTTCCACACGTACAATTTTTCCTTTTCCAGACCAAGAGCGTCCACGCAGTAAGTAACTTCCGGCAGAAAGTGTAGCTGGCCAAGCCAGTTCAAAGGCGCTCTTAACATTTTGATACGTAATCAGCTGGCCCTTATACGGAGCGATCGCTGGGTAGTCTGCACCCACCAAGACCATTTGTTCCGTCACCCAGGGAGTGTATATTGGCATTTGGGAAACTTCAATCCGGTCAATCCATTTAACGTTAGCGTTTCCTCCCCAACCAGGAAATAAAGCACGGCATGGCTGACCATGATCTGGAGGTAATGGTTCTCCGTTCATTGCATAGACAATGAGGGAGTTATCTGCTAATGCTTTGCTAATGGGAACTACACTGCTGAACTTGGACTTTTTGGTTCCCTTTGAATCCAGAGAATCTAAATCTGCGCCCTCAACGAGTACATCTTTTGCCGTGGATTTCAGTCCAGCTCGCTCTAATAATAATCCAAGTGGCACACCAGTCCACTCAGCCACACCAATAGCCCCAAGCCTCCACCGTGTCCCAGAGAGTGGTGTGTTGTAAGCTTCTTCAAAGAAGCGCCGACCATTAGCAGCACACTCAATGGCGCAAGTGACCGAGATGGATGGCATGGCGATGATTTCATCGTAAGTAAACTCGCAAGGGGTAGAAACCCCAGTTCCCTGAATCTGCAAACGCCATGTAGATGGGTCAAAGGGAGGAGGGGTACTGCGGTTGTGAACATAAAACCAATTGTTTGGTACTATGTAACCACGCCCATACATCGCTTCCCAGTTCATCTCTAATGTGCCTTTGCTATGAGAGATATACCCTGGTGGTAATGGCTTAAGTATTTTACTTTCTTTGGTTTTAACACCTGCCTGACCATAAGCAGGTGCAGGTTTAACCGACTCTCCAATAGCTGTTGCACCAACCATAGTGCCTAGTATTTGCAGAAAGCGCTGGCGCGAAATACCTGCATCTGCGCTTTTGAGCCAAATGTACTCTTCAACCCGTTTTTTTAGATAATCCTCCTGGTCATTTGTCATTTGTCCTTTGTCCTTTGTCCTTTGTCCTTTGTCATTTGGCGACAGTCGAAAAACTATCTGTCTACCACTGTCCAAACACCAGTAATTTCATCTTGTGTGTAGTAGGGCAAATAGTAATCCAATCCGTTCTTAGCTATTTGAGCGATCGCATTAATCAAGCGATCGCAATCTTCCAATGTATTATATACAGCAAAGCTAGCTCGGATAATACTAGGAATGTTCCGGGTAATTCCTGTTTCTACTTCCTTGGCAATCTCCAAGTCTTGCTCGTCTGAGATATTCTTGAGCTTGCGAATGTATTCGTATGTGCAGAAAGCCCCGGCCCGAACCCCAATGCCATATTCTTGTGCCAGAATCTCTGCTACTAAACGTCCGTCAAACCCATCAATATCAAAGGGAATGACATGGGCTAAATTATCTCCTGGAATATGTATTTTCACACCAGGAATACTCGCAAGTCGTGTAAATGTAAATTCAACTAAGGAATGTTCGTACTCAGCAATACGCGAACGTCCCAATCCTTCTATAATTTCAATTGCTTTGGCAATGGCGATCGCACCCATGGCATTTGGTGTTCCAGGATCGTGGGCACGTTCTGTGTAAAAACGCTTGATTTCTAAGTTTCTGGTGATATATGGCAGGTTTCCACCGCCGATTTGATAAGGGTAGGAGCTATCGAAAAATTCCTTAGGCCCAAGCAAAACCCCGGTTCCATAAGGTGCATACATTTTGTGTCCAGAGAAAGCTACAAAATCTAAATGACATGGGTCATCATCTGGACGCATATCTACTCGTTCGTGCTGAATTAATTGACACACGTCGGCGAACATCTTTGCACCGTACCGATGTGCTAAAGCTGCAATTTCGTAAATCGGAGGTCTGTAACCTGTAATTGTTGAAGCACCTGTAATGGTCAGTAACTTAATTTGCTCAGTTTTGGGGCGATTTTGATGTGCCTTGAAAATATTTTCAATTTCACTCAGACTGACACTTCCATCTGGCCGGGTTCTGTACTGTATAACTTCGTCTCTAGTTACCCAAGGCAATAGGTTTGATGAATGCTCAATATCAGAAACTAAGATTTTTCCAGGTTTTTTTGCCCAAAGTGTAGCGGCTCCATTAATTGCTTCTGTTGTATTTTTCGCAAAGATTACATAATTCTGTGAAGA
Organism: Nostoc sp. CCY 9925; assembly: GCF_963920935.1. Classification (NCBI taxonomy): domain Bacteria; kingdom Bacillati; phylum Cyanobacteriota; class Cyanophyceae; order Nostocales; family Nostocaceae; genus Nostoc; species Nostoc sp. CCY 9925. The sequence continues at coordinate 17,432 of NZ_CAWUDO010000068.1, forward strand.
TGATCCCACAAAGTCCCGAATGATATTGCGACTGGCATCATATTCTCGTGTAGTGATCACAGACTTCTGCCCAGAACCTCGATGCACGCTACCATAAGTGTCAAGCATTTGGTCTACATATTGCTTGAGAGTCGCAAAGGGAGTGGTTGTAGCTCCATTATCTAAGTTGACATACTCAACATAGTTGCCATTCAAAGTTTTTACTCTGAAAGACAAAGATTCATCTGTAAATAAGGGTTTAATTTCTTTGTGCCAAAAACTATCAAAATTTTCTGCAAATGGCGTTATTTGAGCATTTATTTGCTTGATTCTTGCATCAAATGTGAAAATATTAGTCATTTTTAGCACCTTGATTTTAAATTTTTTATTTCTTGACAAGCCCAACAACACCAAGCTTTATTTCCCAGAATAATCAGATTACACTTTAGAAATTTTAGTGTTTTAAGTTACTCCAACTCCGACATGAATCTCAGTGATTCCAATCATTGTTTAATAAATTATTAAAAATTGTAAGCAGTATTAATACTTAATTAATCAAAAAAAAATTATTTTTTTATACTTTGTAATAAATAGATTAATGTTGCTAAGTATACTTAAGCTATTTCTTATGTAGTTATTAAGTAAACTTCACAAATTGAATGCAAGAGTTCTACAAAAAGGTTCTGATTAACTGAGCCTAGAATTCTTGCCAGGAATATGTTTATCGTAAAAAAAACCTTCTAATAAGTTGAGATTGATCTTAAAAAAAGTTTTATTATTATATTTATATAATTTATTACCTAAAATTGCAAAAAAGTAGAGTATTTATTCGTAATTGTCAAAATTCCCTAACATAACAGTTTTCACAAAAGCTTTTTAATCGTTTGCTGACATTTAGCGATCGCCCAGAATGAGAAAATTATTATCGCTCAGTAAATGTTTATACAGGCATCTACCTTAAGTAAAAAATAAATCGATAGAAAAATATCTCCTGCAAGCCTTTAAAGGTACGTCTAAAGATAGATGCAATAAAAACTATAATCTACTAAAAAATTGTCTAGATAAAAAACGAAATCAAGCAATCCCTAATTTCCCCACTTCCCCAACCCCTACTCTTCTTGACGGGAAAGAGGCTCATAGTGTTATAACGGCATCAGCCTAGATACAAAATAGGTAATACGGATTGATGACTAATTACTCGTCCTTAGAGAGAGTTAAACTTAGCTTCTAGAGCAAACTCCGATCGACTGTGTGCGATCGGCAATGCTAACGCCAGCACTGCTGAATATTTTTAAGCGAGTGGGTCAAGAGTGATGAATGAAGCTGACACCTCAAATAAGGGGACTATGATGGAATCCTTAAATTCTGCTAATTCGCCACAATCAAAGCAGGCGAATTGTCCCTTTTACTCAGTTATGCCTAATGACAATATGGTAATTTCTAAATTGCCACTGCTCATGCCAGCTGAAGATACACAAATTTCGGAAGATACTACCCAGCAGGACTGGGTTGCAGAGCCTGACAGCGGCAAACAAGCACTTCTTGACTCGGAATTTCAGAAGCTGCTGGCATTGAACGAAGAATTGCGTGGGGCTAACAATAAGTTATATGAACAAGTAGAGCAGCTAAAAGACAACCTAGCTGAGTCTGAAAAGGTTTTGCAGTGGCAGAAAACACGTTCTAGCGTCACTGAGTCAATGCTCAACCAACAATCTCAGGAATTAGCTGCTGCTCAAGAACAGATAAAGTCGCTATTTCAACAATTAGAAACTGCTGTACAAACTGTTCAACACCAGGAAGTTTTTATCGAAACTCACAAAGCACAGCTACAAATTAGTCAGCAACGCCTTGCCCAACTAGAACGAGAATGTACGTTGCTACACACTAACAACAACGAACAGTCTCAGAAGTTATTGCAATCAGAAAATGCTTGCCGCGAGTTACGTACTAGACTTATGCGCCAACAACGCCAGACCCTACAATTTAAGGCGGCTTTGGAGAAATGTCTAGACACACCTGTTCCTGGCTATGATTCCCTAGAAGATACTGCAAAACATCCTAAAGATATCACCTCCACACAAGGAAGATTTTCTCGAAAAGCTCGGTCTTTGTTTCCGAATGCACAGCCAATCAAACCTTGGTCAGCAGAATCAGAATCCTTGAGCGATAATCCAAATAATTCTTGGGGAGAACCGTCACCACCACTCCCGTTCCAAACAAATCAAGCCACTCCGACTTCTTCATCTTCTTGGAACTGGTCAATTAAAGAAGATACGCCAACATCAGCGCAACCAGTTTCTTCTCCAGAAATTGAAGATTCCCCAGATACAACAGAAACTGTTTCACCTCCGGAGTCATCAAACTTAGATCAGCAATTGGATAGTCTCATCCAAATGTTCTTTACCTCCCAGCCTGCATCTACATCACCACCGCCTGCGGCGAAAACGGATGTGGATACTCATGTCGGTGATGCGCCTGTCTGGGACACTTTAGCAAAAATTCTAGAGGATGATGAAGAAGTAGAAAATCCACAACAGCAGCTGTTGGAGGCAGAAATCAACCCGCCTATAACTACCTCCACCACTTCATCTGAGCCTAAGGTATTTGTTGAAGAAACGGAAGATTACTGGTCAGAAGTTCCACAATTGACACAGTTGGAATTGCCTTCAGAGTCATCAGATGATAACGCCACAGATGCCAATTCACCCTCACCCGTAGTTTATCCCCAGCGTCCACCCAAAGGGCGCAAGTCATTGGCATCTGTGGAACTGCCGAATTTTCCCCCCAAGAAGAAAAGTTAGGAGTGGGGAGTGGGGAGTGTGGGGAGCAGGGAGCAGGGAGCAGAGGGGAAAGAAGTCATTTTTCATTCTCCCCCTTGCCCCTTGCCCCTTGCCCCTTGCCCAACACCTAATGCCCAACACCCAATGCCCAACACCTAATGACTAAATTTCTTAACTATGGCTTGTGGGGTAGTTTTTGCTACCTGGGTAGCCGATCGCGGTTTGCCTGTGGCGATCGCGTAGTTAATTGCTAGCAGCCGCAACCATAACGCCGGATTCCGGGGTTCTAGCCAAGAACCTACCCGGCTTAAGAACTGTGGGAACCAGGCACTCAGCAAAGCGCTAATTAGGGCATGGCGAGAAAAGCTAAAATAACTACCAAGCCATCGCACTAAATCTCTAGGTCCAGCAAGTTCCCAAATCCATAAAAGCAAGGCTGGATTTTTCTTTGCTGCTTTGAGTGCTAAGCGGTTAAAGGTTAACCAATCACATCTGTCTTTGATGAAATTATCTGCCACCTCCGGAGGTTCGTCTGCTAACAGTCCAAAAAAGGTGTTAAGCATGGAGTTCACCCGCTGTGGTGGTAAAAATTTTCCTGTGGGTACCATCATGCCTTTGGAAAATAGCCATGTGACTGAAACGTTAGTTTGGTAGGCGCGAATTCGGTTTAAGTGTCGGAAGCTCAATAAGTCATGCTTGAGGGCAGTATCCAAAAGCTTTGTTAAGCGCTCTAAATTGCGAACCAGGGAACCAAAACCTGTGAAAATCAGGGGAGATTGGAGTGATGCGGCATCACCGATGGCAATCAAGCGATCGAAGGCAACTTTGCGATCGCTACTCCCAACACTAAAATGCCCCGGTATATAGCCAAATGTCGGTTTTTTCCACACTAATTTGTCCACATCACATCTGCGATACTCTGGCAAGATTGTGAAAAAGTCCTCGTACATCTCCAGCAATGAACCAGGATTTTCAGCATTGACTTCGTGGTAATGAAATAAATAAATCGTCAGTTCATCACCTGTTGCGGGAAATAATTCCCAAATCAGCTGCCTCCCCCGCGAAATATCCCCGTGACTGTAAAGAACGTCTCCTAATTCAGAATCCCATACCCCTGGCTCAAATCCGCTCTCAATGACCGCTCCCACCGTCGGACACACGCTGTCAAAGGCACGATCGCTATTTAATTGCCAAGCAATGGGAGACGCTGTTCCCATAGCATCTACTAGCAATCTCCCACTTACTTGTTTTTCAATTTCGCTACATAGATGCTTGACTTTTAGGACAACTTGTGATTCATTTATATCTGCACGGATAAACTCTGTTTCATCCCAAATTTCTCCGCCTGCCGCTTGCAACTTTTGCCCACATAGTTGCAGCAAGCTTTCGGAATCTAAGCCTAAATTTAGCACTGTGGGTGTGTGCAATACAGGCGATCGCAGTTTACTTGGATTATTAGCATCAAAAAACTTATTGAATCCATCTTTGTATTCTCTGGCAATGATGGTCTCTAACTCTGCGGGGGTGATTAAACCCAAGTTAAGTAAGCTTTGAATCTCATCGCGGGAAATATTCCATTCTCGGTTCATCCGCCCAAAGGGCATTCGTTCGACTAGCAAGACTTTATATCCAAGTTTTGCCATCACTGCTGCATGGATGACGCCTAGTGCGCCGCCAATGTAAATCAGGTCGTAAGTAGTGGATGAGGAGGATGTTTTCTTATCTCCCCCTGCTCCCCTACCTCTTCCCCAGTCCCCAGTTCTAGAAAACACCACCTGTCGGGGCTGCTGCGGATTCCGTACTCCTTGACGCCATCGCTGTTCCCACCAGTAGGCGCGTTTGAGGTCATATTCTCCGTTAGGCATTTTCTGAAAATACTTGACGGTGAGGGGATAGTAAGGGGCTAGGGCTGCAAAAATTGATTCCTGGGATAAATCAATAGCTGGGGGTTCCGGATAATGATGCGGAAAACGGCTTCTGATTTCTTTGGTCAGGTGTTGCAGGATTTCTTTCTCTTCAGGAAAGGGTTGTTCTGCCCAACGAAACACTTTTAGGTAGGTAGTTCGTTGTACTGACCAAACAAATACAGAAAGTTCTTCAGGCAAGTTTTTGGAAATCGCCCCACCAGCATTTGTAGTAGCAGTAGCAATTTTGAGGCGGAAGCCTTCTGGGGTCAGTAATTTTTCCCCATGTCCTGGTTGAAAATCTGCTTGCAACCACTTACGCACAGCAGCAATATCCGCAGTTGGAATTTCTAAATAAAGGATTTCTTTCATCTTTTCCTGACATCTCACATCGATCTATTCACAAAGACAGATTTTATGAAGGCACAAAATAAGGTAAACTCCGCCCTATTAGTTACGTAAAGATTCAGTGAAGAAATTTTAAAATTTTATCAAATTTATTGTTCATTTTGTAAAACTGTAAACCCACGCCATGAATTATCCCATTCCAGACAGTCCCCAAGAAATTGTAGCTCTACGACAACAACCGATTGATGAAGAACTAGTTGCCAGTGCGATCGCTGGAGTTATTAAGATTGTCCGCGCTCAGGGTCAATCTTTGGAAGAATTAACTGCTCAGGTGTTAGCGGAAGACCCGCTGCTAGACCAGCAACAACGCCGCTGGTTGAGCCAATTAGTCGCCCAAGCGTGGGAAAAGTTCTCTTAGAATGAAAGCGATCCGCAATTGAACATCTAAATATTGAAATATTGGCGATGCCTGCGGCGGGCTGCGCCTACGCATTTTCGCTATTAAATGAGAATTATCGTAAATAAAACGGTTTAAGACCCCTACCTCTACAGGTAGCCCCAGTTTCAGTCGGGCGAAGAGTCCCCTTGAAGAAATTAGACCTCTTGCAAAAGTAACTTTTGCAAGAGGGGGGAAAGGGAAAAGGTTAAAGGGAAAAGGGTTTTTATGAGCCGCTTTCCCCTTTACCCCTTACCCTATTCCCCACTTCTGCAAGAAGTCTATTGTCTTTAATGCGTGAATTTTGAATTTTGAATTGTTAATATCTGTCTGGATTCGCTTGCTACTTTGGATTCACGACTCACAAGCAACTAAATAGCCATACTTTGACGTTGATCATGAATCCTACAACGCTTTTAAACTTTCTTAAGGGGAAAGACCCCTGGTTTACGCCAGGGGCCTTTTTTTTGTCAATCTTTATTTTTTATGGTTAGCAATTCAATTGGTAAAGGCGATCGAACGACGTTGACCAGTTCAATTTATCTAAGCTAGATGTAGAACAGCTTATTAAATACCCAAAGCTAATCTAGTTTCGGGACCGACGATACCATCTACAAGTAAACCTTTACTTGCTTGAAAATTTCGTACTTGCTGAACAGTTTCTGGGCCGTAAATTCCATCAACTCTCAGGCTACCTAAAGCTGTTTGAAGGTCTCTCACAAGCTGACCTCTGGAACCAGGGGTCAGAATAAACGAACCACCAACCCCACCAGGTCTACTCGTTGTGGGACTATTAGATCGATCGCCAACCCATCGGGCAAAAACATATCTACCTGTAGAAAGCCTAGCAAAACCGTTTTCATAGCTTTGAATTGCTGGAAGTGGTGTCCCATTTTTTACACAGTCCACATAGGAATAGTTAACGCTTGGGCCTGTACGAATACGTAGGCAACTGCCATTAGTTCTGACGTATGCTGCCGAAGTTATTTGAATTTGGCTGACAGCAATAAGTAGTACCCCAACGCCAGCTAAAGCTAACCAAGCTGATGATTTAAGAAGTTTTTTCCAATTGAATTTAGACTGGAAAAAATTATATTTATTGTTTGTAGATGCCTGCTTTTTAGTAATAACGACAGAAGAAGATTTCGGATGTTTTTGCCAATTTAATTCAGATTTAGGAAGATTATATTGAATGTTTCTATATGCTTCTTCTTGAGCAAAAAACATGTGGGAATAAGCAAGATATTCCATAATGCGCTCCTGATATATGAAAAAATGAGTGCTGACAGAGAATTACTTGGCTTTTCTCTGTATTTATCCTTAGTATATTTTATAGCAATTCCCTGAAAAACTTTTTTACTCGTGGCAAAATTAATAAAAAATAAAATTAGTCAAAAGATTTGTCATAAAAAGCGATATGTACAACGGGCTACGCCAACGCCATAATTAACGATAAAATTAGCAGGCGATCGCATTATTAAAATAAATCAAATTTAGTTAAAAGCTTTCTCTACACTGGGTTGCCCCTGATTACATCAAAGATGTCAAGCGTATTCTTCGAGTCTAGCTAAACCACTAACCACAGAAACTAACTCCTCTATATCTATCGGCTTGGATATAAATATTTCAAAACCTGCTAACAATGCGCGTGTGCGCTCTTCATCCAAAGCAGATGCCGTCATAGCAATAGCTCGAATCTTTCTCCCTCGCTTTGCTTCCAGATTTCTGACCTTCAAAAGCAGTGAGCAGCCGTCTTCGCCTGGTAAGCAAATGTCACTGATGAAGATGTCTGGTTTAAAAAATGACATAAATTCTAAAGCTTCATCTGCCGAAGCCGCTGTGATAATTTCTGCCCCCTCTAATTCAAATAGGAAACTAAGTAATGTTCTTGTATCAGGGTCATCATCAACAACGAGTAATCGCAGATCTTGAAAAGACACCGATTGATTAGACATTATTTTCAACCCCGTGTGACTCTAACACTTGAACTAGCAATGGCATCAAAACGCGCTAACTGATAAATGCATTAAAATGCACACATTACTAAAGCCTAAATACAGCAACTAGCAAGTGTCTGTCCGGTTTCAGACATAGAGACATAAAAGCTTTACCCAAAATTGCTTCCAGGTGAATTGTCCAATAATCGAGCAAATTCGTCTCTGATAACTCGATAACACTCACAGGAGGTTTCTTCCATAGCCTCTCGATTCAGGATATTAATATGACCACGGTTGTAGCGGATCATTCCGGCTCGGCTGAGGGTGCTAGCTGCAAGTGTCACACCAGAGCGACGTACACCTAGCATCTGGGCAATAAATTCTTGAGTAAGCTGAAAATCCTCTGTTTGCAAACGGTCAGTGATTGTCAGCAGCCACCTAGCAAGTCGCTCTTCTATTGTATGGAGACGGTTGCAGGCAAGCCCTTGTGTAACTTCGCTATATCTAGTTTGTACGTATTGCAATAGCAGCTTTTGAAGCACTCCACCCCGATTAAACTCGCTTTTAATTACATCTGCATTTATCTGCGTAGCACCATTTGGGATCTGCACCATAGCTGTTGTGGTTGTTGTCTTACCTCCCAAAATTACGGGGATACCCGCCATACCTTCATTGCTTATCAAACCAGCTTCAACTGTTGAGCCATCTTCCATAGTGGTGACTATAGAAACCACTGAATGATGGGGAAAGTAGACATGTGTAATGGGTTCTTTTGGTTCGTAAAGAATTTGGTTAAATGAGAGCGGAACATGCTTCATGTGGGGAACAAGACGCTCATACTCTGAGGCAGGCAGAGCCGCAAGCAGCTTATTTACTGGCGGCTTCGTGATATTACGATCGACTGACATTAAGACTCTCCCTGAGGTAGCTGCCCTTAGAAAAAGCAACTCAAGGCATAAGGAGAGAAATGAAGATCTATTCCTAAAGTCAGAAGGTGTATTTTCTAAAGATAAATCTCTGCTAGATTTTGAAAAATTATAGTGATATTTCTAAGTTAACATAATTAGACTAGCGATTTATACTATCAAAAAACTACAGCCGGAATTCAAAAAACTTGAGACAATTTGCTAAAGTATTTTTGATCTAAAAGTTGACAGGAAAGCAACACAAATTAGGAAAAAAAGTATAGGCTAAATGGCGCTTGGCTGCATCGTTATATTGGCTTGGTACTTCAACCAGACTACTACAGATATGAGCATCGTTGGAAGCGATCGCAGCAAAAACTTCCTGGTTATGCAAGTTATTAAAATCGTGAGTCTTTATCATTGTGTGGATTGTTATGTACAAACTCTTGTGTCCCTACCACATGTATATAATTTGCCCTCTACTCTCCCTCCCCTCTACCTCTTTTTGACACCAATGCACATCTGTGCATCCCTATACTGTGTATTCCACATCATTAAAATTGACTAGAAATGCACTATTAGCAAGCATCTGGCCGCTTGCAGATCTAGAAACTTAAAAGCAGCATCCCTTGTATGAACAATTATTAAGACTTAATTCTAGAAGAATCTTAAGACTTTCTGATATACTACGGTAAGTCAGTCAGTTTACCGTAATTTATGTATAAAGATTTTGTTGAGAGTTTTATATTGGCTTATTACCAAACTAGTGTTGTTTTGAGGCAAAAGAGTTGTATGGCAAAAACTCCATGAGAAACATCTACTCAAAATGAGTGTAATGCAAACTTTACAATCTTTCGAGTCTAAGAATTTCCGTTTATTTTTTAGCGGACAAATATGAAGTATAACCAACTTGGCAACAGTGACCTAAAAGTTTCTGAAATTTGTCTGGGCACAATGACCTATGGGCAGCAAAATACCATTGAAGAAGCCCATCAGCAACTGGATTATTCTATTGGTCAAGGAATCAATTTTATTGATGCAGCTGAGATGTATCCAGTACCTACAAGTGCCGAAACTTATGGATTAACTGAAACTTACATCGGCGAATGGTTAAAGCATCAACAAAGAGATAAACTTATCATCGCTACTAAAATTGCGGGACCTGGTAGAGGCTTTAAATGGGTGCGTAATGGAGCCAAAGCAATTGACCGTGATAATATTAAACAAGCTGTAGATGATAGCCTCAAAAGATTACAAACAGACTATATAGATTTGTACCAAATTCACTGGCCAGATCGCTACGTCCCACGGTTTGGACAAACGGTTTTCGATCCAACTCAAGTAAGCGAAACAGTTTCTATCGCTGAACAGCTAGAAGTTTTTCGCGATGTCATCAAAGCAGGTAAAATTCGCTATATTGGTTTGAGTAATGAAACTCCCTGGGGAGTCACCCAGTTTAGTAACATTGCTAAACAGTTAGGATTACCCAAAATTGTTTCGATTCAAAATGCCTACAATTTACTCAATCGAGTATTTGACGGAGCCTTAGCAGAAGCAGTTTATTACGAAGAAATTGGCTTACTAGCTTATAGTCCTTTGGGATTTGGCTTCTTAACAGGTAAATATTTAAATGGCAAACCAGAGAAAGCAAGAGTGACTTTGTTTGAAAATTTTGGTCAGCGGTATCTCAAACCAAAAGTAAGCGAAGCAGTAAAAGCTTATGTAGAAATTGCCAAGCGCTATCAACTGAGTCCAGCACATCTAGCTTTAGCATTTGTGCGGAGTCGTTGGTTTGTGGCTAGCACAATTATTGGTGCTACATCAGTTCAACAACTCAAAGAAAATTTGGAAAGTGTGGATGTAGTTCTCCACAAAGACATTTTGGAAGAATTGGATAAGGTTCATGCACAGTCTCCCAACCCAGCGCCCTAGGAGTGGGAGGATGAGGGGTAGGGAGCAGGGGAGTAGAGGGGCGAATAATAAACTTCTCACTCAACAGCCAACAGTCATCAACTAGAAATTTAGCAGGTAGGATATGACTGAAACAGACTCATGATACAAGCCCCTACCTACATTTATTTATGGGGATTATTAATTTTGAATTTTGAATTTTGAATTTTGAATTTGGAGCAAAGCGACGTGACTTTTACAGCAACATTGGTTGACCAAAATACTATCCGTCGTCGGGGTACTGGTTTAAAGGCTTACAATCCGGAAAAAGTCTTCAGAGGATATACTCTTTTTACGCCTCTGACGGGTCAAGGTGAAGTTTACCTTTTGAATCTGGAAGGAGAAGTAGTACACCAGTGGAATCTGCCATATGCACCAGGGTTATATGGTTATCTGTTGCCTAATGGCAATCTGTTTTATAACGGTAAGACTCCACCAGAAGAACCACTACGTTTTGCTTTGTGGGCTGCATTCAAAAGTGGCGTTGTATTAGAAGCAGATCCTAAGGGGAATATTATCTGGGAATATAAGCATCCAGACCACCATCACGATGGACGTAGGCTAGCCAATGGCAACACAATTATCCTAGCCATTGAAAAAATACCCCAGTCTTTGGTTTCCCGCATCAAAGGCGGCGTACCAGGTACAGAACCGAATGGTGATATTTATGCTGATGTGCTTTATGAAGTGACTCCAGCAGCTGAAATCGTTTGGACTTGGCACGCCTGGGAACATCTCGATCCAGATATATTTACGATTACTCCCCAGGATCATCGACACGAATGGACTCATGGAAATACTGTCGGTGAACTCGCCGACGGCAACATTATTGTCAGCTTTCGTAATATATCTACAGTTGTCATTATCGATCGCCAAACCGGAGAAATCATCTGGACGCTAGGAGATGACGTACTAGCACAGCAGCATTTCCCCAACGAACTAGCTAACGGCAATATCCTGATTTTCGACAATGGCGCACATCGCCGTCACATCGCTCTCAATTTCTCCCGTGTGATTGAAGTCAACCGTCAAACAAAAGAGATAGTTTGGGAATATACCGATAGCCCTCCCCAAAATTTCTTTAGTTCCTACATATCAGGAGCGCAACGTTTGGCCAATGGCAATACCTTAATTACAGAAGGTGCTTATGGGCGGATATTCGAGGTGACAACTACAGGAGAAATTGTCTGGGAATATGTCAACCCCCACTTTGCAGTTCGGAATATTCCAGGTGAGAAATCGCCGGTAACTCGTGGCGAGCAGAATACAGTTTTCCGCGCCTTCCGTTATGCACCGGAAGAAATACCCTGGCTTTAAGGGTACTGGGGACTGGGTTAGGAAACCTCTTCCCTAGTCTCCAATCCCTAGTCCCCATTCACCAGTCCCCAATCCCAGTCCTCAGTAGTCCTAATTTTCAAAGGAATTTAAAATGGCTGAAATCAAACTATACAGTGCAGTTGTTTGTCCTTATGCTCACCGTACCCGCTTAGTACTTCAAGAGAAAGGCATTGACTTCGATTTGATTGAGATTGATTTGCAGAATCCACCGGAGGGCTTTAGGAAAGTTTCTCCTTATGGTAAAGTCCCAGCAATCACTCATAATAATGAGCGAGTTTGGGAGTCAGCAATCATTAACGAATATCTAGATGAGGTGTTTCCTAATCCACCTCTGTTACCCAGCAATCCTATTGCTAGGGCGCAGGCTCGCATCTGGATCGATTTTGCTAATACCAGGTTTGTTTCTGCTTTTTCTAACCTTCTGCGAAGTTCAGATGTCCAAAAACAAGAAGAAGCTAAGCAGGAACTATACAAACACTTGGAGTTTATTGAAAACGAAGGTCTAGGAAAGCTATCTGGGGAAGGCCCCTACTGGTTTGGTGAATCCATCAGTTTGGTTGATTTGACCTATTTCCCTTGGTTTGAACGCTGGGCTGCACTCAAAGAGTATCGTGGCTTTAGTATACCCGCTGAATTCACGCGTCTGAAACAATGGAAGCACGCCCTGAAGGAGCGTGATTCTGTAAAAGCGATCGCTAACTCCAAAGAATTTTACATCGAGCGATATGCTAAATTCGCTGCACCTACTCCTGTTGGTGTTTAATCAATAAGGTTTCGCACTGTTCAGATCCCCGACTTCTTAAAGAAATCGGGGATCTAACTTTTCACGCAATCAAATAGAGTCCAATACTTGTCGGGTTTTGGGGAAAAGGGGAAGGGGAAAGGGGGAAAGAAAAAACCTTTAACCTTTACCCGGTTGGTGAGCTTGTCGAACCATTAACCTTTTCCCCAAATCCAATGCCGAGTTAAAAATGCACAAAGCGAGCAGTATTGAAATAGAGTCTTATTGATTCGTGAAAAAAATTCAGTATAGCCGTACTCACACAGGTTAGGACATTTTGAAAGCATGGAAGCTAGGAATAGTAATACTTTTACCTCCTGCCTCCTGCCTTCTGCCTTCTGCCATATACCTGTAAGTTGCCGAAACTGTTTACTCAAATGGCTGTGGCTGTTGAAGCCGCACACCAAGGCAATTTCGATAATCGAGCGATCGCTTTTTTTCAACAACTGCTTTGCGCGTTCTACTCGTTGCTGGAGCAGATTCAGATAGTTGGGTATGGGTCATTTATCTAAGCTCGAATGGTGATTGAGCAAAAAGAACTATGACACATCTATTGCATATCGATTCTAGTCCTCGTGGCGATCGCTCGCACTCTCGCAGACTTACAAAAGAATTCGTTGCAGCTTGGCTGAATCGATCGCCAAGGCTCGTGCCAAAATCACCGAGTTAGTTGCAGCATAGACGTTTAATACCATTTCTTTGTGAGGCTGCGCCAAATCGCAGGTGTCGCAGTAGATGATGGGAATTGGTAGCCCCCAATAGCATTGGCGGGAAATTAAGAAATCTCGCAAACGATATTGTACGGTGCGATCGCCTAAACTTTGCGAGGTTAAAAAAACTCGGCTTTGATATCAAAGCCGGGTTTTTAAATAATTGTTAATTTATCTTTGGGCAGTACAACAGGGCAATAGTGGCTTATTTACAACATCTTTAATGTCTACAGAATTTAATAAATCTTCCCAGTATTTCTGGACTTCGGGATCGTTTGGACGCTGACGGCGTAAATTAGCTAAGGTTCTTAAAGAGTCTTCCCAAAATCCAGCTGTGGCAAACAAAACTGCACGATCCAAATCTGTGTTTGGTTCTTTGAGTTGCAGGACTAGATTTTCATCCTGCGATCGCACTATCTTACCATCTGTATATGAATCTTTATCGCGGTCAGCAAGATTGCAAATCATTGAAAAAGTCCAACTATATTCTTTGCCGATTTGTAGAGATGATTTATTAGTAGGTACAGTTATACTAACGATACCATCCTGTCTACTCGGTTTAAAAGTTTCCTTATACAATGGGTCAATGCTGTCATCATCCTGCAAAACAAATTCTAGTGCTTCTATTTTTGTAGAAGTTTGAGGAATATAGAAATAAAATGTAGGATGTTCTGCCGTGGTTCGTTGAGCTTCTTTATCTGTTGGTGTCAGAGGAATGATAGATTGTCCAGTTTGAACGCAACTTCCTCGGGTTCCTGCTGACCTGACTCTACCGGGTTTACCAGGAACAAAGGCAATACGATTTCTACCGCTGCCACGTTGAATATAACCTGTAACATTTCTAATTGCAGCAGTAGCATATTTATCTCCAGGACGTAAGCGTTCTGCTTGCTGAAAATATCCTAAAGCTTTTCGATAATTTCTTCGTTTGGTTTCGTTATAACCAAGTTGCATGTATTGGGTATAAGCTGCTCTATTTTGTGCCACTTGGTAAACTGACTCTGTTGCTAAAACCTGAGTCATGGTGAGAGGCTCTAGAGAGAGAAATGCTAACGCGGCAAGCAGATAACTTGCCCAAAATTTATGTTTCATTATATCCATGTCCACTTGTAGTACATTTTTGGAGCTATATAATACACTAGCTTAAGCTTGACAGTGACGAGGCTTTATGTGTGCTACTTTGTGGTCAGGTTAAAGTAGCTTTGTGAACGAATTTTAGATTTTAAATTGGTCCTAATTGGCAATAGAGCGCGGGAAAGAAGCCTCGTCGGCTGCGCTGGGTTTTCGCCTCTGCTATAGACCTGCCTTGAAAATAGGGACTGGGGAAGAAATATTTTCATTCCTTCGTTGTGCTCGCGTAGCGTGCGCTTTGCGCTCACCGTGTTCATGGAGTCTCTTGCATAAATCAAAAATAAAGAACCCCACCCCGCATTTGAAGACAGTAAACGCTTCCCTCCCCGCAAGGCTACGATGTACACACAAGTCCCAAAGAGTAGTCTGTCAAGGAATAATTGACGAGTACATTCTTTGTAGAGACGGCGATTTATCGCGTCTTGTGAACGTGTTGGTCTATCAGACGCGATAAATCGCGTCTCTACATGAGGGCTTTCTCGCTAATCCCAAGTGTATTAGGATAAAACTGAATCAGACTTGTGTGTACACCGTAGCCCCGCTTGCTCTTAGGGGTTGGGGGTGGGGTGTTAGGGACTTTTGCAAGAGGTCTTATGATGGTATCCAAAAGTGCGTAGAGAGCTAGGCTTTTTGTCGCCAGACATCGCTTCATCGATATTAGACTTCTTGCACAAGTGGGTAAAAGAACAGAATTTTCCTTTGCTCTTTTCCCCTTAAGCTAGACAAAGTATATGTATAATTTTTGATTTAAAATCACTGTTATCTAATACTATTCAATAAGCGATCGCCAAAATTGTGAACAAAAATTGAGCGGTGTTTGGGATTGCCAAAAATCAAACGAAAATTGCAACCAATAGTAAAATTCAAGCTGTTGAGTGTAAAAATTTATTTTTTGTTGACACCCAGTTATTAAAGTGACGATCGCGATGGAAAACTTCCAAACTAAATCTCATCTCTTTGGGCAGGAAAGAACACTGATAAATTTGCTACACCAACGGGTGAAAAATCAACCGCATCAGGAAGCTTATATCTTTCTTCAAGATGGTGAAATAGAAACTCAGCGTCTAACTTACCAGGAGTTGGAATATCAAGTAAAGGCGATCGCAGCTCATCTCCAATCTCTCTGCTCACCAGGAGATAGAGCTTTGCTGCTTTATCCTCCTGGATTAGACTTTATCGCGGGTTTCTTTGCTTGTCTCTACACCGGAATTATTGCTGTACCCGCCTATCCACCCAAACGCAATCAAAAACTATCTCGATTGCAAGCGATTATTCGAGATGCTGAAGCTACCTTGTTATTAACCACCGCAGATATGTTCCAATTTATTGAGCAATATGGAACAAACGAACCGACATTTAAACACTTGCATTGGGTTTTAACCGATGAAATAGTAACCTCTGCGGATGACTTCAGCCCTGTAACGGTGCAACCCAATACCCTAGCATTGCTACAGTACACCTCTGGTTCAACTGGTAGTCCTAAGGGAGTAATGGTTTCACACAGCAATTTGCTCCACAACTGTACTGCCATTCTGCAATTCTTAGAAAAAACCCCTGATGTTCCTGATGTTGGATTTTCTTGGTTACCGCCCTACCACGATATGGGATTAATCGGATGCATTCTGCAACCTGTGTCTGGGGGATTTCCTTTAATGTTCATGCCACCGATGGCATTTTTACAAAAGCCGATACGTTGGCTCAAGGCAATCTCAACTTACAAAGTAACTGTAAGTGCAGGGCCTAACTTTGCCTACGATCTGTGCGTGCAGAATATGAGGCCAGAGGAATTAGAAAATCTGGATTTGAGTAGTTGGCAACTTGCCCTTAATGGTGCCGAACCGATTCGAGCCGAAACACTAGAGTCCTTTACCAAGAAATTTTCGCCTTACGGATTTCGCCCCAGTAGCTTTCAAACTTGCTATGGAATGGCAGAGACAACGTTGTTAGTTACTGGAGTCAAGAAAGCTGAAGTACCAAGGATCAAGGTTTGCGATACCAAGGCTTTAGAGCAAAACCAAGTGGTTAGCGACAATACAACCAAAAACGACAGAAAACTAGTTAGTTGCGGTCATCCCTGGTTAAATCAAACAGTGGCGATCGTCAATCCAGTTTCCTTAACTAAGTGTGAAGTAGGGCACGTAGGAGAAATCTGGGTTGCTGGTGAGAGTGTAGCCCAGGGATATTGGAATCAAGCCAAGGAAACTGAGAAAACATTTCATGCCTATCTAGCTGATACGGGAGAGGGGCCGTTTTTGCGAACCGGAGATTTAGGGTTTTGGGAGGATGAAGCAGGGTTGTTTGTCACAGGTCGTCTGAAGGATTTGTTGGTGATCCGAGGACGGAATCATTACCCTCAGGACATAGAACAAACAGTAGAAGCCAGTCACCAAGCGTTAGGCTTTCACAGTAGTGCAGCCTTTAGTGTTGAGATGGATGGAAGCGATGTCTACGACGGGCTACGCCTACGCCTGATTGTTGTTTGTGAAGTCAAGCGAACTTATCTGCGAAATTTGGATGCCAAAGAAGTTGTCAAAACGATTCGGCAATCTGTTTTGCAAGAACATGACCTACACGTTTATCGAGTCTTGTTACTCAAACCCGGCACTCTCCCTAAAACCTCTAGTGGCAAGATTCAACGCTTTGCCTGTCGTGAGAATTTTCTGGCAGGTAATTTGTCGTTTGTCAATTCCGAATCGACAGATATTCCTCAACCTATTCACCTAAACAAGTTTGCCCAGCAGTATAGTGTCGAGTCAATTCAAAATTGGATATCCCAATGGTTAGCTGCAAAATTGAATATTCCGATGCAATACATTGACCAAAAAGAATCTTTGGAAACCTATGGTTTGGATTCTCTGCAAGTAGCAAAATTTATTCAAGAGCTGGAGGCTTGGTCAGGGTATTTACTGAATATTTCTACATTGCAAACATTTGGAGCGATCGCCACTTTAGCAGAATATTTAGCTAAAGAACTCACCAACCACAACCAACAGCCTTTAACTCAAATTCCGCCAGAATATTATCAATTTGATTCCTTTCCAGAATACACACAACTCCAGCAAAGGTTAACCCACATTGAAACTCTAGAAATTCCCAATCCTTATTTTCAAATGCAGGAATCCCTAACTAGAGATTGTACTCAAATTCAGGGACGCACCCTGATTAATTTTTCAACTTACAATTATTTGGGTTTGTCAGGAGATCCGGTAGTTTCCGCAGCAGCTAAAGATGCGATCGATCGCTACGGTACATCCGTCGGTGCTAGCCGTTTGGCATCCGGCGAACGTCTTCTACATCGAGAATTAGAACAAGAAATTGCAGATTTTATTGGCACAGAAGACTGCATTGTTTATGTCAGCGGTCATGCAACTAACGTTACTACCATTGGACATTTGTTCAATTCCCAGGATTTAATTTTTTACGATGCCCTCAGTCACAATAGTATTTTGCAAGGTTGTGCTTTATCTGGTGCCAAAGCCATACCTTTTCCTCATAACAATTGGCAAGCTTTAGATGAGATGCTGCAAGACCAGCGTCAACATTATCGCCGAGTTCTGATTGTTATTGAAGGCATTTACAGTATGGATGGCGATATCCCGGACTTATCACGGTTTATTGAACTCAAGCAACGACACAAAGCTTTACTCATGGTAGACGAGGCCCATTCCATCGGTGTACTGGGCGAACAAGGACGCGGTATTGCCGAGTTTTTTGGCGTGCAGCCAGCCGATGTAGACTTGTGGATGGGAACACTCAGTAAAGCTTTTGCCAGTTGTGGGGGATATATTGCTGGGTCTGTTGCCTTGGTAAGTTATTTAAAATACACCGTCCCTGGTTTTGTTTACAGTGTGGGATTATCCCCGGCAAATACCGCCGCCGCCTTAGCAGCCTTGCGTTTGCTCAAGGCTCAACCCACACGAGTGAAAATATTACAACAGCGATCGCAGTACTTTTTAAAACTGGCTAAAAGTAAGGGTTGGAATACAGCCACAAGCCAAAATTCTCCAATTATTCCCATTGTCGTGGGGAATTCCTTAACCTGTATTCAGCTGTCTCATGTTCTGTTTCAAGCAGGTATCAACGTTCAACCAATGATTTATCCAGCCGTGGCTAATCATGCTGCACGCCTGCGATTTTTTATTAGTTGTCTGCATACCGAAGAACAGATTAACACAGCGATCGCAGCCTTAGCGGCGGCATTTACCCAAGTACCCCATAGAATAGACGCTACTGACGACGTATGAACAATCGGGTTGCTGTCGCTACTCAAAACAATTTTTGCTGGCGATGGGCAGTAGGGAGGCAGGGGGCTGAGCGGAGCCGTTGGCGCAGCCTCTCGTAGAGAAGCAAGTCGAAGTAGCTTGTCGAAGTGTCCCCAGTCCCTATTTTCAAGACATGTTCAATTTATATGGGCGACGGTAACACCACTACCGCCATCTGCTTGTTCTGCGGCTTCGTAGTTATTAACTCTGGGATGCTGGTGCAAAAAGGCGTGGACGCCTTGTCGCAATTTACCAGTTCCGTGTCCGTGAATAATCCATAGTGGGCCTGTAGCTTCCGAAATGGCTTTATCAAGAATCAATTCGGCATCAGCTACCCGCTTACCACGCAAATCAACGGTATTTCGCGAGGTGCGAATTGCTGGGACATTTTGCGGTGGTGGTGTGACTGCGGCTGGGGCTGGTTTAGGTTTGACGACTGGTTCGGCTTTTTGCCCATCTAAAGATTCTACATCTTCCAACTTCACAGTCATTTTCATTAGCCCAAACCGAACGCTTAACTCGCCATCTGCGTCAGGTGCAGTTAATACTTCTGCTGTCTGCCCCAGTTTAGGAACACGGATGCGATCGCCTACTTTCGGCATAAACCCAGGTTTTGGTTTGGCTGGGGTTGCTGGCTGATATTGCTGGGCAATTTCATTTAAAGCCTTAGTTGCTTGCTGGGCGTCTTGGGCTGTGGGCGTACCTTGTTGCAAGCGGCGGATCACTTGGGCAATTTCAGTTTTTGCCTGGGCGATCGCTTGTTGTACTGCTACTTCCTGTGAAGCCCGCAAAGCAGTTTCCCTGTCTTCCAAGGCTGTAGCTTTGGCGGATACTTGTTTGTATAAACGTTCGGCTTGCTGCAACAAACTTTGAGCTTCCGCAGCTTTGGTTTCTTGGCGGCGGCGTTGCGCTTCTAAACCAGCAATTACCTGATTAACTTCATCTGTTGCTTCTCCGACTTGAGTTTTCGCTTGTTCTACCACTTCTGGTTTCAATCCCAAGCGCAGGGCAATTGTCAAGGCATTAGAACGCCCAGGTATCCCCCACAGCAGACGGTAAGTAGGCGAGAGAGTGCTTTCATCAAATTCTACAGAGGCATTTTCAAACCGTTCATCTTCATATTTCAGGGCTTTGAGTTCGCCAAAGTGAGTGGTGGCGATGGTTAACTGTGCATGATTAGCAAGATATTGCAACAAAGCGATCGCTAGGGCGCTACCCTCGACTGGATCGGTGCCTGCGCCGACTTCATCGAGTAAAACTAGAGATTGTGAATTGGGAATTGGGGATTGGGGATTAGGAATTTCTTCATTCCCAGTCCCCAGTCCCCAGTCCCCAGCGTCCAATGCTTCCAAAATCCGACTAATCCGCCGGATATGCCCAGAGAATGTAGATAAACTTTGCTGTAAGGATTGTTCATCACCAATATCTGCTAGCACTTGGTCAAACCAAGGAATTTCTACTGGTTCGCGGGCAGGGACAAATAAACCCACTTTGCCCATCAATACTGCTAACCCTAGAGTTTTTAAGGTTACAGTTTTACCGCCTGTATTTGGCCCGGTAATCGTCACTACCCGAATATGGGGACTGATGAGTAAATCCACGGGAACCACTGGTTGCCCTTGTTCGTGCTGTTGCTGCCACACTAACAGAGGATGCCGCAAGTTCCGCAAAGTAATCATTTCGTTTTCTTGCGGCTGGATGAATCGCGGGGGATTAGCTCCTAGCCAGTAACTATACCGCGATCTAGCGGTTGCTAAATCCAATGTGGTGACAATTGCTAACAACCTTTCCAAATCTGGTTTGACTGCGGCTACTTGTTCTGTCAAAGCACGGCGAATTGCTTCTTCTTCGGCTTGCTCTCTTCTGATGATTTGCCGCAGTTGGTTGCCCAAAGGGACGATGGAATTCGGTTCGATGTAGAGCGTCGCACCGCTAGTAGAGGTGTCGTGAACAATACCAGGAATGGCGTCTTTTTGGGGTGCTTTGACGGGGATGACAAAGCGATCGCTCCGTTGAGTAATAATCTGTTCCTGAACTGCCCCGGATTTGGCCTGTATGATATTTTGCAATTTTTGGGTAATTTGCGTGCGTAATCGCCGCAAATCTGTGCGAATTTCGCCGAGTTTTTGACTGGCGCGGTCGGTTACCTGTCCGCGTTCGTCAATACAGCGGTGAATTTCCTGTTCTAGTTCTGGGTAAGTCCGTAAATCGGCAACCAAATCAGTGAGTATTGGCAAATCTTCCTGATTGTCGATGACACGGCGCAAATTTCTGGCACCAGCCAGAGTGGTGGCGATCGCTAAGAGTTCATCTCCTGTCAAAATTCCGCTGCGTTCTGCCCGTTCTAGGGAATCACCAATATCTTGAATTCCCTCAAATGACAGTCCTGTAGTCAGGCGACTTTCCAGTTGATAGATTTCTTTGGTTTGCTTTAACAACTGTTCGCTTTCTGCCTGAAAATCGGGTATTTTCAGATGACGCGTGGCTATTACCCCCAGTTTAGTCGCCGCAAAGGTGGAAAGGTGCTGGCACACACGATGCCATTCTAATAGTTCTAAGGTTTCAGATTGGATCAAGGCTTCAACGTCTAATCTGAAACTATCGTAACAATTCTAGCTCCTTGATGGGTAAACCTTAAAGGATAAAATACAGATTTTTACTGAGTTTGATTCATCTCGGGTGGTATATCGCCCGTCAGTTGCTTTCAATAGGTAGCAGTATAGCTCAGTATATAACTACCCTGCTCTGCGTACTGAGGCAGAATTTTGAAGTTTTTTACATACTTTTGCCTAATTTCTTCAGTACTGGAAGTTTCACTGATTACCATCTTAAATACTGTGATTAAGCTTGGTTTGAATCTTGACTTAGTGGTGCTGAAATTCTATGGGAAGCTGGAAAATATTGCCTTTGCTGTTGGGTTTAGGTTTGGCGTTGGCTCCTCAAATTAGTGTGGCACAAACGGTGGAAGAGTTGGAGCAACAAGCCTCATCTGCCGAGGAAGTAAAAAATTATGAAGAAGCCGCTAATATTTGGCGGAGTTTGATTCAACGCGATCGCAATAACAGCTAATATCGTGTCCCGTTAAAGACTTATCATTTAGACCGCAGGGGACAGCTACGATGTACACACAAGTCTGATTCAGTTTTATCCTAATACACTTGGGATTAGCGAGAAAGCCCTCATGTAGAGACGCGATTTATCGCGTCTGATAGACCAACACGTTCACAAGACGCGATAAATCGCCGTCTCTACAGAGAATCTACTCGTCAATTATTCCTTGACAGACTACTCTTTCCGACTTGTGTGTACACCGTAACCTTGCGGGGAGGGGGTTGGGGGTGGGGTTCTTGTATCTCACCAGACCGGAAAACGCGATATAACAGTCAACACTTCCTTTTATTCATAATTTAGGGGCAATCTCCCCATGCTTGCTTTCACTAATAAAAAGCATTCACAGGGCTATTGCCCCTAAATATTTTGAGCGTTTTGGCGCTCACTATTTCCCCACAAACAGCTATGAATTATTTTTCATCAAGCTATCTGGAATAATAACTCCACACTCCACACTCCGCATTTAGCACTCAGCGCTGATTATACCAATTTGAAAAATGATTGACAGTATGGATAGCCAAAAAGCTGATCTATTAACTATTGCACAATCCAAAATCCAAAATGGTATTACTCAGCAGTAGCGAGTTCAGTGCTACCGCGTGCACGACGCCGTGTGAGGCTGTTGTACAACATTACACCGATCGCTTTGATTAAATTGCCTTCCAATTCATTGAACATCTTCATGTTCATCCCAAAGGCGGCGTTAGCTTCATCAACAATGCGATCAGCTGTAGCTTCGTCCAAGGGTAATTCATCCAGATTCTGGCGATATTTGGCTTTGAATGCCTTTTCGTCAGAAATATCTGCAAATTCATAGAAGGCAGTACCTTGCCCATCAGACAAATTCATTGCCGTTACAGCAATATTTTTGAGAATTTGCCCCCCGGATAAGTCACCCAGGTAACGAGTATATGAATGGGCGATTAACAGTTCTGGTTCTGTTGCAGATATTTCCCGAATTCGCTTGACATAAGCTTCACCTGCGGTAGATAGTTGGATTTGCTCTCTCCAGTTCGCACCAAAGTAATAATTCAGGTCTTGCTCTAGGGTTTGCTTGCGGTTTAACTGGGGAAAATAAATTTTAGAAACAATTGGATGCTGGCGGTGCTTTTCCATCTCCTCTTCCATCGCTGAGTAGATGAAGTAGAAGTTAGCAACTAGTTTCCGGTAAGAGTTTTTCTCGACTACTCCTTTTAAAAAGCACTTGACAAAACCTACATTTTCTGCCATTGTGTGGGCTTTTTTAGTGCCTACACGTAATTTGGTTGCTAAATTGCTGCTCATGCTAAATTTCTCAACTTTAAAAATTCAACTGCCGGAGTTTTAACCGACCAACGGCTAAAAAGGCCATTAAAACGTTACCTTAAAACTATTTGATGAGAATTTATATTAAAATTTTTTAAGCTTTATATTTTCGTAGCTTTTTACACAACAAACTTACTAAATGAACAAAAGTTTATATTGCTGGGATTTTAATTTTTTGTTTTTAGCAGCTAGATTATGCTTTCATTCTCAAGTTTACCGGAAAATAACTTACTTTATGCAAGTTATAAATATTACTTAAATCTAAAAAAGACATTAAGTATTAACTAATACATATAAGAGTCCAGACTAAGATAGAGGGCATAAGAAAAAGAATTAGCTAAAATAAGTAAACTTTACTTACTAACGTAAAAACCAATACTGAATTCATGAAATATTTACAATTACAGCCGATTTGTTTAAGTGTTTTTACTTAAAATTAAGTTTATCTAGAGCAAATTTCTCAAGAGAATAAAGAATGCCGAAATTGCTCAATCAAGTTTCAAGTGCTATTTTTCAGTTTGTTGTGTGGAGTGTTTAAATAATATGGTTTCATCTGTAACTCGGACATCAGGTATTGCTGGGAATTCTGCTTCGGAAGCTAATGGATTAGGCAAAAGGATTGAAAGCAGTTTTGTACTGAATTTACTACCACTACCAGCAAATCCGTTATTTGGCACAGATGGTATTCGTGGGCGAGTGGGAGAATTACTGAGTGCGCCCTTAGCATTACAAATTGGTTTTTGGGCGGGTATTGTTTTACGTAACCATGCTACTAGTCTGGGGCCAGTGATTCTGGGACAAGACTCCAGAAACTCCAGCGATATGCTGGCAATGGCTTTGAGTGCAGGGTTAACAGCAGCAGGGTTAGAGGTTTGGTATTTGGGATTATGTCCTACTCCTTGCGTTGCCTATCTCACGAGTATCAGTGATGCCATAGGTGGAGTGATGATTTCTGCAAGTCATAACCCTCCAGAGGATAACGGCATTAAGGTTTTTGCTGCGAATGGTGGGAAGTTACCCCAATTATTGCAAGCAGAAATTGAAGCGGGACTGCGTGGCAAAATTTCAACAGCTGCTACTGAGAGTAATTGCGGAAGGCATTACTCACGTTTCGAGTTAATCAGCCATTATGGCGAGGCCTTGAGAAAACCCTTGCATGGTGACTTCAATCTTGAAGGAATGAAGATTGTTTTAGACTTGGCATGGGGAGCAGCAGTAGGATTAGCACCAACAGTATTTACACAGATGGGTGCAGAGGTTATTTGCTTGCATAACGAAGCAGATGGCGATCGCATTAACGTCAATTGCGGTTCCACCCACTTAGATATTCTGGCAGCAACCGTACAAGAACACAACGCCGACTTAGGCTTTGCCTTTGATGGTGACGCCGATCGCGTCTTAGCAGTAGATAATACAGGCAGGCAAGTTAACGGCGATTACATTCTCTACCTCTGGGGACGCCACCTACAACAAAAACAACAACTGCCAGATAACTTGATAGTATCTACAGTCATGGCTAACTTAGGCTTCGAGAAAGCTTGGAAAGAAATTGGTGGTAACTTGATTCGCACCGCAGTCGGGGACCAATACGTGCAAGCCGAAATGCTGCGGACTGGGGGAATGCTAGGCGGCGAACAATCAGGTCACATACTTTGCCGTCATTATGCCGTAACTGGGGATGGCTTACTAACAGCTTTACACTTAGCAGCTTTGGTAAAAGAAGGTGGCGTTTCCCTGGCAGAATTAGTAGAGCAAAGCTTCCAGACCTATCCTCAATTATTGCGGAACGTGCGAGTTATAGACCGCGATCGCCGTTTAGGATGGAAAGATTGCCAACCCGTACAAAAAGCGATCGCTCTTGCTGAGGCTGCGATGGGTGATTCTGGTAGAATCTTAGTTCGCGCCTCTGGTACAGAACCAGTAATCAGAGTTATGGTGGAAGCTGCCAATGCCGAACTTGCCAACCATTGGACAAATGAATTAGTCTCAAAAGTCCAACAACATTTAATGGACTAAATTAACTAATATCTAGGCTTTTAAAAAACGCCAAATTCGATCGCAACTTCTACAGATAACCAGCCTTGGTTATCTGTAGAAGCTGTGAGATTGTTAGATAGTTTCTGCTTAATTACTTCTCACAAAAATAGGACTATCCTAAATCATTCGTGAAAAAAATCTATTGCCTATTGCCTGTCTCCACACCTAATTTCACAACTCAAATAGGATTGCTATAGTGCTTGTTTTTGTTATTCCACTCAAAAGCGCACAAGTTTCCAATTCCTGGGAGCGTGTTACACAATTGTTTGAAAGATGCATTAAATCAGTTTGTAATCAGACTTCACCTAACTTTCACGTTATTGTTGTTTGTCACGAAAAGCCCAAAATAGAATTCACTCATTCCCAGATTACATACATTACAGTTAAATTTTCCCCTCCAAACGAGACTAACCCTATAGCTAAAGGAGACACAGATAAAGGACGTAAAATATTAAAAGGATTGATTTATGCCCGTCAATTTTCTCCCACTCACACTATGACAGTTGATGCTGACGATTGTGTTAGTAACAATTTAGCAAAATTTATTCAACAACATCCAGATTCTAATGGATGGTTTATCAATAAAGGTTATAAATATCAGGAAGGCAATAATTACATATATCTGAAAAGAAGCAACTTTTATAAAATGTGCGGCACTTGTAACATTATTCGATATGATTTGAATGATTTGCCACAGACCGCAGAATATAATCGTGGCTATGGATACTATAGATATTATATAGACCATGCGAAAGTTAGAGATATTTTAAAAAACAAAGCAAAACCTATTAAATCATTACCATTTCTCGGTGCGGTTTATATTTTGGAAACAGGAGAAAATCTTTTTGATAATTCAAAAAGACTGAGATTTAGCATTTTGAATCGCAAATTATTAAATCAATCAATTAGAGATGAATTCGGATTGTACGACTTACAGCAATCCAAAGAAATTTGTCAACTATAATAAATTCCCTCAGGCTGATAGGCTACAGCATTACTATGCCGAAAATAAAGTCAAAATCCCGTTCATCTAAAAACTCGAAAAAGCAGGCTAAAAAGGAAACTCCTACTCTCAGCCTCAAAGAACAGTTAGCCCAAAAGCGCAAAGCAGCCCAAGCACGTAAAGAACTCACCAGCTTACTTACCACCGCCACCTTTGGCGGTGTCTTCTTGGGTATCGTGCTTTTTTTCGTAGCTGGAATTAAAGCAGCAGTCCCTGGTGTCTTGGGGATAATTGTCATGTCCCTTTCTTAC
The DNA here is from genome assembly GCF_963920935.1 of Nostoc sp. CCY 9925. NCBI lineage: Bacteria > Bacillati > Cyanobacteriota > Cyanophyceae > Nostocales > Nostocaceae > Nostoc > Nostoc sp. CCY 9925. The sequence goes on from NZ_CAWUDO010000068.1 coordinate 43,600, forward strand.
AAATACCCCCGCGAAGCCCTATACGCCTTCATCATTTACGTACCTATTGGCGGTACTATCACTTACTATTTGGGCAATAGCCCCATACTGCAATTAGCTAAAGATGCTTTTTACGTTCCAGCGCTAATTGGACTTTGGCAAACTTGCCGCAAACAAGGGCTACCGATAATTATTCCCGCGGGAATTAAAACTCCACTTTATATTGTTTTGGGTTGTTGTGTATTAACGCTGTTGTTTGTCAATGGTGGACAGCAGTTTAACCCGCCTAGTGTAGGACTTTTACAAAAAGCACCAAAAGAACTACCTTTAGGTATGGGAATTCTAGGACTGAAAGTACTTTTAGGCTATGTGCCTCTCATTGCTTGTGCTTATTATTTAATTCGTGATAAGCGAGATTTTCTATTTTTATCGCGCCTCCAAGTCAGCCTCATACTGATATGCTGTCTGCTGGGATTTATTCAATACTTCTTACTATTCACTGGTATATGTAAAGGCACTAGAGGTCTTGAAGGAAATGCTCTATTTGTCACATCACTAGAAGCCCGGTGTTATTTTGGTGGAGCGCTCTTATATAGTCCTGAAGAAGGGGTAATTCGTCTTCCAGGAACATTTGTAGCCCCTTGGCAGTGGGCATGGTTTTTAATTTCTAGCACCTTTTTTACCTTTGCTACTGGCTTCTCTGACCCCTCGATAATCTGGCGGTTAATCAGCTTAGGTGCTTTAGGTTCAGTATTTATTAATGCTGTCATTTCTGGACAGAGAATTGCTTTAGCTTTAGTACCAACCTGCTTTGGAATTTTGCTATTGCTCACAGGTCAAATTGGCAACCTGAAACGGTTTATTCCCATAGGAGTGGGACTGGCTTTGATTTTGGGAATAGCGATGGTGACTAACCCTGCTGTCGTGCAAGAGAGAACCGCAAGTTTTACTAGTCGTTGGGAAGCTTCACCACCTCAAGATTTTATCGTCCAGCAATTTGAAGAAAACTGGAAAGACGTAGACGGGCCTTTAGGTAGTGGTTTAGGTCGAGCAACTAACTCTGCTCGTACAATGGGTGAAACTAAGCTGGTTGAAACCTATTACCCGAAAGTACTTTATGAAGTTGGAATTCTTGGGGTATTAGCGTTTCTTGGTTTGGTCACTAGTTTAACAATTATTGCCTTCAAAACCTATCGCTCGATAAAAAACCGTAATTTCCGCACTTACGGAGCAGCTTTGTGGGTGTTTATATTGTTTATTAGCTATAACACCTACTACTACCCTTTGGATGTAGATCCGGTTGCTGTCTATTATTGGTTTTTTGCGGGAGCTCTTTTTAAGTTGCCAGAACTGGAAAAACAAGAACGAGAAGATGCCGACCCGAACCACAAGAACAAGAGAAAACGTCTAAAAACAATTTAGCAGTAGCGGGAGTATAAAATATGGTGGGGAGATGAGGGGCAGGGAGCAGAGAGTTAAATAATAATTTCTCACCTGAGGCCGAGCTTTCCTGGCTCCGCTCAACAGTGAACACTCCCAATATCCAATGACTATTAAAACAGTAAAATTACTTAATATAAATGATGAATAATTTCCCTTTAATTACAGTAGTTATTCCGACATACGGTCGGGAAGAACCACTACGGGATAGTATTGTAGATGTCCTAAAACAGGACTATCCGAATTTTGAAGTTTTGGTAGTAGATCAAACCGCAAAACACCAACCAGAAATTCAAGCCTATCTAGAAGAAATGGCGGCAGCAGGTAAAATTAAATGGTTGCGGTTAGATTGGGCGAGTTTGCCAGGGGCGCGGAATTATGCTGTACGGCGCTCATCTGGTGAAATAATATTATTTATTGATGATGATGTTCAGCTAACGCCTGGATTGTTATCAGCCCATGCAAAAAATTATTTGCAAAACCCAGAAGTGGGGGCTGTTGCTGGACGGGTATTTGACAGAATGAAATTGGGTGATTCTGGAGGAGATTTAGAGATTGAGTATTTGCCTCCCGAAGCAATGGACCCAGGAATTGCTTGGTATCATATTGATTTAGTACATACCATCAAACCCCAGCAAGTATTAACAGCAAGGGGTTGCAATATGTCCTTTCGCCGCGAAATTTTTACTAAGCATGGACTGAGTTTTGATGAAAGATTTCGCGGTAGTGCAGTGCGTGAAGAATCAGATTTTTGTTTGCGGGTGCGACAGACGGGATACAAGATTTGGTATGACCCAGAGGCTCATTTGGTGCATTTAGGTGAAGAGACTGGTGGTTGTCATGATATTAGTATGCGATCGCTCAAATATCAACTCACCTTTTACCACAATCATTTCCTGTTGGGGCTGAAAAACCTCACAATTACTCAAGCTTTACGCCTATACGCCCGTTTATTTGACTGTCACGTCTTGGGACGCCCACCTTGTCACAAAAGCGGTTCCCTGATCAAAATTCTTACTCGCGGTATTTTTTACACTTTGGGTTTTTTCAAAGCCTTGGGTACTGTCATCGAATCAGTATGGAATGACGGTCAAATTTACACTCGTTTGGATCAAAAAGTATAAGTACTGGCGATGGGGCATTTGTTAATAACAAATGACTAATGACCAATGACAAAGGATAAATAACAATGAAAATTTTAGTTGCTAAGTAAATGGGCGTGAAAATTTACCGCTATGTAACAAAATATTAACCAGGAAA
>NZ_CAWUDO010000069.1:0-46229 GCF_963920935.1 Nostoc sp. CCY 9925
TTCCTAGCTTCCATGCTTTCAAAATGTCCTAACCTGTGTGACTACGGCTATATTTATGCATTGAGGCAGGAGAAGCAGGGGGAGAAAAAAAGTCTTATCTCGACTGTATTGGGTCATACTTCATAGTTGAGAATTTTCGCTATTCAAACAGATGTAGAGATGTTGCAATGCAGCGTCTCTTGAAATTATCCAAAATCTAACACCATTGCTATAGTTCTACGGACATAGATTTGAGAAAAAAGATCACTATTTTTTCTCCTGAAAAATGTAAAAGGCAAGATGCCAAAGTGAATTGAGAGCATTAGATTTGGAATTAACCTCACCCAATGGAATGAATCTGCTGGATGAATCATAAATACTCTAAGTGATGGTAATCTAGGATTGTTAAGCTAAATTAAATAAAAACTTTAGTTTTTGAGACTTTTGTTTTTCGGACAATAGAAATTAAGTCATTAGCAATCAAGACTTGATTATGATTTAAGTAAGTTCTAGGAAATTTAGTTAATTTTTTAACAGGAGAAGTAGGGTGCTTAACAACTTTCATCGGTTATTATCTCCCCGTCAGTGGGGAATTTCCCTTGCGGGCTTAGGCTTACTTCTCGCTTTCGGCTGTATAGGCAACGAGACTGAAGTTGTCTCAGTTAAAAATGCTCCATTCTCATCGGCTCGGATTCAAAAAAGCTCTGAAACTTCTCTTTTATCAAGACTCAGACAAATTCGAGAACACAGAAGTCAACAGCAAATAGCTTCTGCGGATAGAGAAATTTTTGGTGATAGGAGCCAAAAAACAGCATCTACAAGCACAGCCCTGGTTCCAGATGCTGAAGCGGCTACAAAAGGGGTAGGAGTTTTGCCAAAAGCGAATTTTCCAACAAGAGATGGAATTTATCTTTACGGTCAATCGCCAAAAGCAAATCAGATCGGTCAAGCTTACATCATATTTCAGAAGCAACGTGACAGGGTGACTGGTGCTTTGTATATGCCTCAGTCAGAGTTTAATTGTTTTCAAGGTACACTCGACCAGTCGGGAGAGTTGGCGATGACGGTTAGTGCTTCACCCAATGACACCAGTGCTGATGCGTCTAATCAGGTGGCTACAAGCAATAGATTGCCTCAGGTTGGTGAAGATGAGCTAAGTACCTATGCTTACTCAGTAGCTTTGCAAGACTTCCATCGGTTAAATTCTATCAATGCTGGCGATCGCCGGATATTACAAATGTGTAAGTAATTTCCAAGAAGTTTCTACACGAAATTAGTCAAATAAAAGCATATTAAATCTCGATGGTGAATCCCAAGTAGCTCGGTTTACACAAAATCGAGCTACTTGGGATTCAATAAGCCAGATGCTCTATCAAGTAAAGTTTAAAATCCCAAATATTTTTGGGATAATTCAATACCTATAAATTTTCTTGTAATATATATTATTATATAGCACACAAAAATTGTGATCAAAGTGGCACTAAATATACAAAGTAAATTTAAATTATAAATAATTTGAATCCTACTTATTAAAGTATTTATGCCTTCAAGAACTAACATATGTATTAAATAAATCCCAAAAGAAAATTCGCCAAGAACAACTAAAACCTTGGGCCAATTATCGATGATTTTTCGCAAGCCTAGAAATAATAATATTAAACAAAAAGAGCATAAAATTGATGATATTTTAACCTGAGAACCAGCTAAGCTCTCTGATTCCAAAACTCTCCACAAATATAAGCTTTCTGTAATAGAAAACAATATGGAAGCTATATATAAAAAAATCACAATACCGATTTGATTTTTACAAAAATTAATTATTTTTTGCTGAGTTCTTGCTAGAATCCCAAAGTAATAAAATGTAGTCCATAGAGAAAAAGAAATTACATTCCAAGGAAAATTTATCTCATAGTTAAAATAGAGTTGCAAAAAATATAGAACCAATATGGATAAGGGAGTTAAGGATAGCCATAAAATACTTTTTGCTCTACTGTTTACAGATGAAATCATGAAGGGAGTTAGTATAATTAATTGTGTGAGAACAATTACAAAATAGTAAGGTCCTTGAACACGACCCGTAATTATATAGATAAATATCTTGTATAAGTTCCAATCGTAAGTAGATTTAAAAAACAAAATAATCAAAAAACACCAAAATAAATAAGGTATTAAAAGTCTAGTTAGTCGCTTCTTGTAAAAAATGAAGTAATCCGATACTGTAGAAAAATAATTTGTAGGTGCAAAAAAACCTGAGATGAATATAAAAGCTGCAACTCCATAATTAATAAATTGCCTAAGTACTAATGAAAGTTCGTAGTTTAAAGAGAAAAATTCACCATTAATAAATAATTTTCCTGTATTAGATGCGTGAATTGCCACTACTGCTACGATCGCAATTCCGCGAAATGCTTGAAAAGATAAATCTTTATTGTTAGTCATCAATTTATTGAATTATTATAGCGGTTCCCGATTACATGAGGTACAAAAATTTGTAGAGATCCATAGTTATGCGCCCCTACCTTGTACATCACGAAAGCGAGAATTGCTATATTACTAGACTAAGCAGAATATAGACAGAAGTCATATATAAATGACTTTACAAATCAAAAGATTTTCTTGCCGATCAAACTCAAATAGATGCTTGAACACACTAAAGTGTTTGCTCAGCAAGCAAATTTAATACTTCTGTTTGTTTCAGTGTAGTATTAGATTACCATATCCATACTTTGTTTCATAGCGTATCTATAAATTGCCGTATAGTAATTAAATATTTCCTCTGTTGATTGCTTAATACTCAATTCCTGGTTGCGCTTTCACACCTTGATCGCGGAAAGGATGCTTAACTAAGGTCATTTCTGTTACTAAATCAGCACGTTCAATTAAAGCAGCTGGCGCTCCTCTGCCTGTGAGAATAACGTGTTTGTTAGCTGGTTTTTCTGCCAAGCCTGCTAAAACTTCTTCTACTTCTAAATAAGCCATTTTGAGAGCGATATTGATTTCATCTAAAAGCACTAGATGAAAGTCTGGATTGCGGATGTATTCTAATGATTTTTGCCATGCAGCGCTAGCTTTGTCAAGGTCGCGATCGCGGTCTTGAGTTTCCCAGGTAAAGCCTTCGCCCATTGCGTGAAATTCTAACTGGTCTTGCCAGTGACTGAAAACCCTTTTTTCAGAAGGTTCCCAGCTACCTTTGATGAATTGGACGATCGCTACTTTATACCCGTGGCCAAGTGATCGTAACACCATTCCTAAAGCCGCAGTAGTTTTACCCTTACCGTTACCAGTATTTACAATAATTAACCCTTTTTCAGGTACAGCTTGTGCTATGCGTTTGTCCTGCACTTCTTTGCGTCGTTGCATCTTTTTACGATACTGTTCATCAGTCAGAGATGAGGACATGACTTCATCGATCAAGCGTTCAATCTCTCGATCTGAGTTCAATTCTTGCCGTGTGTCGTTTTTCATTAATTTTGTGTACAAATAACTGTTAAAAGTGTTGAAAATGAACCAAAATTATATTGATTATCTGATTTTACCTAAATCAGACAAATGGATATGTCTAGTCAGATTATGCAAAAATATTTATTCGATGTTAGATGTTTTTACATGTTTACCAAACAGACATGTAACAATATATGATATACAAATTAAAGTTATAATTTGAGTTAAATATTACTATTTTTAATATTTTAATTAATTTGATTTGAGCACTTTACTGGATAAATTTTCTGTTTTGGTCTGACAGGTTATTTGCGTAGGATAAAAATTATCGTTCATCACTCTCAGCAATTATTCGTAGCTTATTTGATGAAAAAACGAACATTTTGTCACACTCTCATATCTCACCATCTCCCTCATCCCTCATCTTCATCCCATTCATCATCTTCATTCCAATATTGCTGAGGTGCATTTCCGTGAGTTTCTAAAATCTTTGGTTTTTTGATTTTATTATCAGGTGAATTAATTGCTTCTAATTGCACATCAAATTCCCAGTTATCACCGAAATCATAAAGATAGGTCATTTTAGCACCTGGCTCTAGAGACAAATCACCAATCTGCACTTGGTCAGCAAATGGGGGTGTTTCCATGTAGGGATGGCCGATTTGAATTGTGCGTCCGAAAGGATTGAGTGTGCTTTCTAGCCGAGCAAATAAATCTTCCATAAAGAAAAATTCTAAATTCTAAATTCACGATTTAGCTTTGTATCTAACCCTGTTTTTTTATACTTTAAATACGGAAGTTATTTTCATAAATACTGACTTGCTTAATGTTACAACGGGAGTCACAACACCGTAAGCTTAATGAAATGTGAATAATAATAATATTTTCACGTTCTATTTGACAATCCTAGAAATTTGATATGAATAGTAACACTAGTTTACACATGATTTTAACTGATACACTTATTGATACAGTATTACCTGCGATCGCTCAACTAAATCTACCTAACTGGTGGTTAGCCGGAGGTGCAGTCAGAAATACAGTTTGGCGTTCGATTTTTGGCGAACATTGTGGCTTAGGTATTAAAGATTTTGATATTGCATTTTTTGATATCGAAGGAAATCGTTCGCAAGAACTAACAGCAAAGGCAAATCTCACAGAACAATTTCCTCTTGAGCAATTTGATGTCAAAAATCAAGCTAGTTTTGCTCGTTGGCGTCTTGGTCATAGACCCTACACTAGTACAGAGGATGGTATTACAGATTGGTTACACACTGCTACAGCTGTAGGAGTTCGACTAGACGCACAAGGGCAATGGCAATTTTTCACTCCTTACGGCTTAGATGACCTGTTTAGTGGCATTATTCGGCCTACACCAGCACATATTCATAATATTGATGCCCACAATAAAGCATCTGGGTTTTTAGAAAAGTGTCCTTATTTGCGGTTGGGGTAAAAGTTACAGTCAGATTTTAGCCTTGAGTACACTGTGGCGGATAAGACCAGGAGGTTAAGCACCTTGTCTTAATTTTTTGGTACGTAATCGCAATGTTAATAATTTTCTACGTATAGGGAATAATTGAAATAGAACCCCTTTCGGGAAAGAACGGGGGGTGATACGAATTTTATAACTTTATAATCAAAAATCAATGCCAAATCGTACTGGATATCAAATCAACTCGACTCTCCACGAAGGAATTCAAACGATTATTTATCAAACACAAAGACCAAACACACAACAGCAAGTTATTATCAAGCTACTTAAAAATGAATATCCTACCCTTGAAGCCTTTACTCGGCTGAAAAATGAGTATCAAATTCAGCAAGATTTAGACCATCCGAATATAGTTAAAGCCATCAGTTTAGAAACTTTTGACAATCGTGTAGGACTCTTATTAGAAGATTTTGGTGGTCAGTCTTTAGCACAAGTTTTACAAACAGAAAAGCTTGATTTAATTAACCATTTAAAAATTGCTATTCAACTGACTAAAGCTTTAGATTACTTGCATAAAAACCAGATTATTCATAAAGATATCAAACCTAGTAATATCATTATTAGCTCCCTGACAGGTATTGTTAAACTTACGGATTTTGGTATTGCTTCCCGCCTAAATAAGGAAAATCCTCAATTTACTAACCCTAACTCCGTTGAAGGCACACTTGCCTATATGTCTCCTGAACAAACTGGGAGAATGAATCGTATTATTGATTATCGCACTGACTTTTATTCTCTTGGTGTGACTTTATATGAAATGCTCACCAAGCAAACACCATTTTTTAGCGAAGATCCCCTAGAAATAGTTTATAGTCACATTGCTGTTCAACCAATAAACCCACAGTCATTAAATCCTAAGATTCCTGCCGCCATCTCTGAAATTATCATGAAGCTGATGGCCAAAAATGCCGAAGACAGATATCAAAGTGCCACAGGATTATTAGCAGACTTAGAATTATGTCTAAAGCAATTAGAAACTCAGGATACAATTAGTAATTTTGTTCCAGGTCGTTTAGATGTTTTAAGTCAGTTATTAATTCCTCAAAAATTATATGGTCGCGAACAACAAGTTCATGAACTGTTAGCAGCATTTGAGCGCGTGACATCTGGAACTAGTGAAATCATGCTAGTTTCTGGTTATTCTGGCATTGGCAAATCAGTTTTAGTCAACGAAGTCAATAAACCCATTACTCGCAGACAAGGTTATTTTATTTCTGGTAAATTTGACCAATTAAAACGAAATATACCTTATGCTTCTTTAATTCAAGCTTTTGCTTATTTAATGCGTTATTTGCTCACAGAGAATAATGAAAAAATAGAAATATGGCGTCATAAAATATTATCAGCTTTAGGAACCAATGGGAAAGTCATTACTGACGTAATTCCAGAAGTAGAATTAATTATTGGTACACAGCCAGAAGTTGCTCAAATTGGGGCAACAGAATCGCAAAATCGCTTCAATCGTGTTTTTAAAGAATTTATCCAAGTTTTCACTCAAAAAGAACATCCATTAGTCATATTTTTAGATGATTTACAATGGGCAGACTCAGCTACATTAAATTTAATTCAACTGCTGATAACTGACAGCGATACTAAACATTTGTTGTTTATTGGGGCATATAGAGATAATGAAGTGAGTCCCGCACATCCATTAATCCAAAAAATAGAAGAAATTAAGAGTATCGGCACAGTTGTTAATAATCTGGTGTTGCAGCCTTTGAATTTAGAAAATGTAACTCAGCTAGTTGCTGAAACTCTCCAAGAAACTGAAACCGGAGTTTTGAGTCAGCAAATTATCCAACTAGCTGAACTTATTTGTAATAAAACAGGTGGCAATCCCTTTTTTATTACACAATTAATTCAGGTACTTTATCAAGAAAAGCTTTTAAGATTTAACTTTGTTAATGCTAAATGGCAGTGGAATTTAGAGGAAATCCAAGCAATTGGAATTATTGACAAAAATGTAGTAGAACTCGTTGCAAGTCGGGTTAAAAAGCTACCAAAGGTCACCCAAGATGTTTTAAAGCTAGCAGCTTGTGTAGGTGATAGATTTAGTTTAGATATTTTATCGATAGTTAATGAAAAATCACCTTCTATCACAGCCAATGATTTACACTCGGCTTTGCAAGCAGGATTAATTCTACCTTTAAGTGAAGCTTATCGCATTCCTTTAGTTTTTAATCAAGAAGAAGCGGTAAATTTGAATTTCGATACTTCACGAGTAGGTTATAAGTTCTTGCATGACAGAGTTCAACAAGCAGCATATTCATTAATTCCAGAAGAGCGTAAGAAATCTACTCATTTAAAAATTGGTCAATTACTCCTACAAAATATACCCCAGCAGGAAATAGAAGCAAATATTTTTGATATTGTCAATCAGTTTAATGTAGGTATTGTTAACCTGAGAGAGCAATCTGAAAAAACTGAGTTAGCACGATTAAATTTAATTGCTGGGCAAAAAGCTAAAGGTTCTACAGCTTATGAAGCTGCTCTGAAATATTTAACAACTGGGATAGAACTTTTAAGTTTAGACTCTTGGCAAACTGAATATAACTTAACTGTAGGTTTATATGAAGGAGCCGCAGAGGTAGCCTATTTAAGCGGTAATTTTGAGCAGATGCAGCAATGGGCTAAGGTAGTGGAGCAAGAAGCTAAAATTCTTTTAGATAAAGTCAAAGTCTATGAAGTACAAATTATCGCTTCCATAATTCAAAGCAAACAGATTGAAGCTATTAAGATAGCAGTCTCGACTCTGCAATTGTTAGGAATCAGCTTTCCAGATGAACCGACATCAGTTGATATTCAACGGGGAATGGATGAAATCGCTGCTCATTTACAAGGGAAAGTGATTGCAGATTTAATTAACTTACCATTGATGACCGATCCTAACAAGATTGCAGCCATGAAAATCTTAATGGGAGTTCTCCCCGCAGCTTTTCAAACTGCTCCAGCAATGATGCCAATTATTGTCTGTGAAATGGTCAATTTGTCTTTAAAATATGGCAATACGGCTGTATCTGCTTATGGTTATAGTCTTTATGGATTACTTCTTTGTGGAGTTCAAGGAGAAATTGATTCTGGCTATGAATTTGGCAAATTGGGTTCCAGTTTAGTGTCACAATTTAATGCTCAAGAACTCAAGGCTAAAATTCTGACGGTTGTTAGCGCTCATGTGATGCACTGGAAAGAGCATGTTAAGCAGACATTAACATCATCAATGTCAGGATATTCTAGCGGTTTGGAAACTGGAGATTTAGAATATGCTGGCTATTGTGGTTACATTTATCCCTATCATTCATTTTGGTTGGGTAAGGAACTTTCTGTTTTAGAAAAAGAATTTATAGCTTATTGTGATTCGCTGAAAAAAATTAAGCAACAAGTAGCTTTAACTTGGAACTTAGTATATTTGCAAACAGTTTTAAATTTGCAAGGAAGTTGGGAAAATATTGATTGTTTAATTGGTGAAGCATACGATGAAGAAAGTATGCTACCAATTCATCAGCAAGTTAATGACCTTTATACAATTAATCATGTATTTGTGAATAAGCTGATGCTCTCTTACTTATTTGGAGAGTATTTTAAAGCTGTAGAAAATGCTGCGATCGCCGAAAATTCTTTAGGTGGTGTTACAGGATTATTTGTTGTTCCACTGTTCTATTTTTACGATTCTTTAGCGCACTTAGCTATCTATCATACTGCTAAAGAGTCTGAGCAGCAAGCTATTTTGAAAAAAGTCACAGCTAATCAGCAAAAAATGGAACTCTGGGCTACTCATGCTCCCACAAATCACTTACACAGATTTTATCTTGTGGAAGCAGAACGATATCAAGTTTTGGGTGACAAGCTGCAAGCAATGGACTACTACGAAAATTCTATTGCCACATCTGGCGAAAATGGCTTTCTCCAAGAAGAAGCTTTAGCTTATGAGTTAGCAGGCAAGTTTTATCAATTTCTAGGTAAACAGTTAATTTCTCAAACTTATATAACTAAAGCTTATTATGGCTATATTCGTTGGGGTGCGATCGCTAAAGTTAAACACCTTGAATCCAAGTATCCTTTTCTAGTAGGACAAATTACTAACGTAGAAACTTCTACTTCCAAACTAGATAAAATCCAGCTTACTACTACTACGACTACTAATAGTAGCTTAAGTGATTTTTTAGATTTTAATGCATTCATCAAGTTTTCACAAGCGATTACCAATGAAATTGTTTTAGAAAATTTGTTGAGTAAATTAATCAAAATTTTACTAGAAAATGCTGCTGCACACAAAGTATTGCTACTTTTACTTAAAGATAATCAGCTATATATCGAAGCTTCTGGAAATATTAATGAAAATTTAGTAACAGTTTTACACTCTATTCCTGTTGAAACCTATCAAGATTTACCGCTTACTGTTATTAACTATGTTTTGCGAACTCAGCAATATCTTGTCTTAAATGACGCCGTAATTGCAGAACCATTTAATTTTGATATCTATATTCAAGAATCAAAAACCAAGTCAATCTTTTGCTTACCGATTATTTATCAATCACAGCTGACTGGGATTATTTATTTAGAAAACAAATTATCGTCAGCAGCTTTTATTCCAGAAAGGGTAGAGGTATTAAAAGTCTTAGTTTCTCAAATGGCTATTGCCATAGAAAATGCGCGTTTGTATACAAGAGAGCAAGATAAATCTAGTCAATTACAACAGTCAATTGAAGATTTACAACAAGCACAACTACAACTTATCCAAAGCGAAAAAATGTCTTCTTTAGGAAATTTAGTTGCAGGTGTAGCCCACGAAATCAACAACCCCATTGCTTTTATTACAGGTAGTATCGCCCATGCGAAAGATACTGTGAAAGATTTAATAGACTATCTACAACTGTATCGAGAAAAATTCCCTAATCCTGGTGCTGAAATTGAAGAAAAAGGCGAAGAAATAGATATAGATTTTCTGATAACTGATTTCCCGAAAATGATTGACGGAATGACGGTGGGGACACAGCGTATTCGTAATATTAGTACCTCTCTCCGTACTTTTTCTCGTGCTGATACTACCTCTAAAGTATTAGCTGATATCCATGAAGGGATTGATAGTACTTTAATGATTTTACAGCATCGGTTAAAAGCAGATCATAACCGTCCAGCTGTTCAAGTCATCAAGAATTATGGAGATATTCCATTAGTGAAATGCTATTTGGGACAATTGAATCAGGTGTTTATGAATATTCTAGCAAATGCGATCGATGCTTTAGAAGAAGCAAATATCGGCCGTAATTTTATAGAGATTCAGGAGAATTATCCGAATATCATCAGTATTTTAACTCAGATAAGTGAAGATAAGGAAAATGTCGTAATTAAGTTTCGAGATAATGCCAAAGGAATGTCCGAAGCAATTAAGTCCTGCATATTTGAAAATCTATTTACTACTAAATGTGTAGGGAAAGGCACAGGATTAGGGCTATCTATTAGCCGTCAAATTATAGTAGAAAACCACGCTGGAAGCTTGATTTGTGAATCAGCTGTAGGAGAAGGAACAGAATTTATAATTTCTATTCCCATTTCTGGAGAATAAGAGATTTCTGTAGAAGCAGAATAACCTCAGATACCCAACTTAATTTTATGAGTTGGGTATTTTTTTATCATCAATAATTCAGGATTACTATAGTAATTATATTTAAGTTCTCAAAATTGTTAACTTAAAGCTTATTGAAATATTAATAAAAGTATGTAAGTAGTAAGTTTATTTCTTAACTAAATCAACATAAAATTATTTGCAATTAATAGTAACAAGTTTATTTTTCAGCTGTTATAAATAGTTATATAAATCAAATCTTGTACTAGCTTTCTCATTTATTAGCTGATATCAAAGTACGCTCTACCTAAATCTGCAAGGACTTTGGCCAATTTTTAGGAGCTAAATTTATCAGGCGAAACTTTAGCGTGCGTCAAGTACAAGATGCGAAAATTGTAACAATTAAAGGGGTCATCTTGTGGAAAAAAGAAGAGAAAATGGGCGAATAGTTTCTAAGGCTATTTCACTTTTGTTAAATCGTATAAGCCTGATTGCGCTTGCAGTAACTATTGTACTGTTTATTGGAGGTAGGTTTGAAATAGCAAGTGCCACTCAACCTAACGCAGAATTGGAGATTCAAAAATTAGCAAGCTGTTACGCGCTGGGAACTGACGCCATTGGTAGAGGAAATGTCTTAGAAGGAAAGAATATTTATCGGGATTGTTTTACCCAAGATGCAGTCCTGACTGCTGTTTTTCCTGATGGTGCAAGCGAAACACGTATTGGAACAGATGCATGGGCAGATTTTGTTTATTCGGTATTCCAAGGAAACGGATATTTAGCTACCCAACACTTGATGGGTTCGATAAACATCTCATTTCAAAATAACAAAGCAACGATGACTTCTTACCTTCATGCGACTCATAAACGTTCGGAAACTAGTATTGATGTCGCTAATGGTACTTATGAAGATGAAGTCGTCAATAAAAATGGGCGCTGGAAAATTCGTAATCGTACCCTCAAACTCATCGATTTCTTAAATCTAAGTTCTCCAACCAGCGATTCCTCAGCCACCAATGCCCGAACCACTAATTCCTCAACTACCTTTGTCACACCAAATATTCCTCGTTTAAAGAAGCGCTAATTCTTCAAACTACATAAGGTAAAACTAAAAAGTAAAAGAAATACTTTCTTTTACTTTTTATTTCGTTATCATCAGACTTTTGACTGCCTTTTAATATTAGAAATTATTCTCTGTGAGATCGATAATTTCATCGAAGCAAAAGTTACGAACTAAATTTGCTAATTCTTCTGCGAAGTTAGAATGATTTGGCTGAATTTGTTCAATGAGTTGGAAAATTCGCTCCGCATCAACTTCAATGGCTGCTTGATTTAATTGTGCTATCCATTGAGCAGGCATCATCTCAATTGCAGAGTGAAGATCCAAGATGAAAGATTGAACATTATCCGGCTTTTTATCTGTGGCATTTTCACTGCTTTCTTGTGCATAGATATAATCTACATCCAAATATTCAGCCATCTTTTCAAAAATCACTTGTTCGCGGAATGGCTTACGAACTAAGTCGTCACAGCCTGCGGCTAAGATACTTGCTTGTTGTTCTTCAAAAGCACTAGCAGTTAGAGCAATAATTACAGTGCAGTGATTTAGATCTGTATTTCTTTCCCTGGCTCTAATTTCTTTAGTTGCGTCATAGCCGTTCATTACAGGCATCCGCATATCCATCCAAATGAGGTGGGGTTGCCAATTTTGCCAAATTGCGATCGCTTGTTGTCCATTATTAGCAACTTTGGTATGAAAACCAACACTTCCAAGCAGTTGCACAATTAAATCGCAGTTTTCTTTGCGGTCATCCACTACCAGAATCCGATAATCTGGTTGGTTGGCTGCCAGTTTAATTACACGTCCTTTACCCAACTTGGGTGTAGCTTTTAAGGCTGCGACTAAATTCACTTGGATATCAAAGCTAAAAATAGATCCTTGCCCAACGGTGCTGGTAATGTGAATGTCGCCCCCCAACAAGCGCACAAACTGGCGGCTAATAGTTAATCCTAGTCCAGTGCCGTCCTTAGTTTGGATACCGCTTGATGTCTGCACAAAAGGCTGAAATAGATTCTTCATTTCTTCCGGTGCTATTCCCCGTCCAGTGTCTTCAATTTCAAAGATTAGGGAGTGGGAAGAGGCAGAGGGGCGGGGTGCAGGGGGCAGAGGGGAAAAGTCTTCTCCCTTGCTCCCTGCTCCCCACTCCCCATTCTCTAACCTCACCCGCAAGGTTACGCCGCCAGTTTGAGTAAACTTGACGGCGTTACCCAAAAGGTTAATTAGGATTTGGCGGAGTTTACCTGCATCTGTTTGGATGT
Organism: Nostoc sp. CCY 9925; assembly: GCF_963920935.1. Lineage (NCBI taxonomy): Bacteria > Bacillati > Cyanobacteriota > Cyanophyceae > Nostocales > Nostocaceae > Nostoc > Nostoc sp. CCY 9925. The sequence goes on from NZ_CAWUDO010000069.1 coordinate 12,798, forward strand.
AACGGGGGAGATTGGCGGACATTTCAAATTTGAGGAATAGTTGCTTTGCTTGTGTCCGCACCTGGAACATTTCTTGTAATGTTTGCAACAAGAAATAAAGGTCGAAGTCTTCGGGGTTGAAAATGATTTGTCCGGCTTCAATTTTGGACATTTCTAAGACATCGTTAATCAGATTAAGTAAGTGTTCTCCACTACGGTTAATGGTAGTTAAAGATTCACGCTGATTGGAGTTGAGGCTGGTGTCTCGTTCCATTAATTGGGAAAAGCCGAGAATCGCATTTAAAGGTGTGCGGAGTTCGTGACTCATGTTAGCAAGGAAAGCACTTTTGGCTCGGTTGGCGGTTTCGGCGGCTTCTTTGGCAATTCTCAAGGCCTCTTCTGCTTGATGTCTGGCTCGACCGATCGCTATTATTTCACCTACCAGTTTCAATAAATTAATATCTTCTTGGTTCCAGGTTTTGGTATCGTGAATCATCGCTGCACCAACAAAGCCAACGACTTTGCCAGCATGAAGCATGGGCACAGCGAGTAAAGATTGAAACGACATAGTTTCAAACAGTTTTCGCTCAGGTAGATGGGGCGCTAGTTCTTCCACACGAGAGATTTGGCGATGTCTACCACGCAGAATCGGCTCGTAGAAATAAGGGAAAACTTCCACAGGTGAACCTCTGGCAATATCAATTAATGGTGGAACATTTTCACCGCACCATTCATGAATGAGGTTAAATTCTTTTTGATCGTTGGAGCATTCAAAAATACAACTGTGTTCAACATCAATAAATTGAGCGATCGCTCGCAGTGTAAAATTAATTGCTGTTTCTAAATCTTGGTCGATAAATTGCCGAGAAATGCTACTGAGTAAAGTTTCTGCTTGAGTACGACGTTGCAAGGCTGCTTCTGCTAATTTGCGATCGCTAATATCACGAGCTACCCCGACAATCTGAAAGTTACCCTGGGCATCTTGTGTGCGGACTGCATTAGCAGTTAGCCAAACCCATCCCCTAGTTCGATGTTTGGCGCGGTACTCAGTATCTGAAATTCCCTCGCCTGTTGCTAGGATAGTTTGGGCGACTTCTAAACATTTTGGCACATCATCGGGATGAGTAAATAATGCCAAGGAATTACCCTCCATTTCGCTGGGGGCAAATCCGGTAGTCTTCAATATATTTGGAGAAATATAGTTGAAAACCCCATCAGGACTGATAACAAATAGCATATCGTTGACCTTTTCAACGATAGTGCGAAACTTTAACTCACTTTGTTGGAGGGCGGCTTCTGCTTGTTTGCGTTCCAATTCAGCACCAGCACGGGCAGCAAAAATTTTGACAATCAGTTCCCGTCCAGGATCGGGCTGCATTGGTTTGACATCTATCACTGCTAGATGTCCAATGATTTCGCCGGATGAACTGGTGAGAGGAACGCCAAGAAAACTTTCGGCATTCATCGCCACTAAATCTGCATCTTCGGGGAAAGCGGCTTGCACTCCTTGGGGATAGTGACACATATTGCCTTGCAACGTGTGTTGACAAGGAGTACCGTGCAAATTATATTCCAAGTTATCGCCAATATCCCCGGAACACCAAAATGCTAAAGTGCGGACTTTACTTTTTGGCTCATCATTGAACTCAGTAACTAGGGCATATTGAACTTGCAAGACTTCGGCAAGGTAACGGACACAGGAATTAAAGAATTCATTGCCTGTTTTCGCTGCCGTACCCTCAACAATTAAGCGTAAAGCTTGTTCTTGGTGTTTGCGATCGCTAATATCTGTAAATACGCAATCGAGACAAGATTCTTCGGAATTCAGGCGCAGTGACAATAATAGCCACACCACAGAATCATCCAAGCGACGCATTGCAACTTCAAAATTGCATACTTCGCCGTACTCTTCTACCTGTCTTAAAACCACTGCGCGTTCGCTGGGATTTACATATAAATCGGGGATAAAATACTTGCCAATTAAGTCATCAGCACAGGCAAAACCCAAGATATTTGCACCGCGGTCGTTAGCATCAAGAATTAATCCATCTTCTGGACGGGTGCGAAAAATTCCTACTTGAGAATTTTCAAAGATGTTGCGGTACTTCATTTCACTACGACGCAAGGCTTCTTCTGCTTGCTTGCGTTCTGTGATATCCCGTCCTACACCTGCGATCGCAATTTCACCGCTAGAAGTATTGATTGTGGAAGTGTTAAAGTTAAACCATCGCCAACTGCCGTCTTGGTGTCGCAATCGCACTTCAATATTAGTCAGCTTTTCGCCAGTTATCGCCCTTTGTAAAGCGGCGGCGCTAGTTGGTAAATCTTCAGGATTGGTAAACTCTACCACAGAATGACCTTCGATTTCCTCCAAGCTGTAACCCATAATTGCCGTGATATTCGGCGAGTGATAAGTAAAAATTCCCTCTGGCGAAAGGACAAATATCAAATCATTGGCATTTTCAACGATGCTGCGGAATTTTAACTCATTTTCTTGGAGGGCTGCTTGGACGCGTTTGCGTTCTGTGGCATCAGTGCCTACGGAAAGAATTTCGATTAAGTTTCCTTGTTCATCTAAAATGGGTTTATTCGCCCAGACTATCCAAACGCGATCGCCATTTTTGCATAAGTTCTCGTTTTCGTTAAATACGTACTTTTCTGGGTGCAGACAAATATCCACCATTAATGCCTGCAAGTCGCGTCCAGAAGTTTCGGTTTCTGGAACAATTGTACCGACAACATTATGCCCTATAATTTCATTTGCATCGAAACCAAACAGCCTTTGACCGTAGTCATTTAAAAATATGATGTCACCGTTGCCATCCCAACGCAGAATGATACAGTTGGCTGTTTGCACCAAATCATGATATTGTGCTTCGCTTTGGCGTAAGGCTTCTTGGGTGCGTTTGCGATCGCTAATATCCCGCACGATTGCTAAAATATGTTGCTTGCCATTATAAATGCAAGTCGTTCCTTTGACTTCCACATCAATTAAAGTGCCATCTTTGCAGATATCAACTGCTTGTCCATAATATTGCTCGCCAACTCGTGTTTTTTCTACAAACTCATAAAAAACAGGATGTGAATCTGGGTGAATGTAAGCAGATGGATGCAAAGCAATAAATTCTTCGTAAGTATAACCGTGCATCTGACAAGCAGCAGGATTTACTTCGGCAACTTTTTCAGTTTCTATTTCAGTAATAAATAGTCCATCATTGATAGCTTCAAAAATACTGCGGTACTGCAACTCACTTTGTCGCAGTGCTTCTTCTGCCCTATGGCGTTGAGTAACATCGCGGAAACTCCACACTCTACCAATAATCTGTTCGCCCGCGCGCTGAGGACACGAATAGCGCTCAAATATTCTGCCATCCCGCATTTCTAACCAGTCGTAACTAACTACTTCCGGATTTTGGTATAATTCTATGACGCGTTGCAAAAATCCATCGGGGTCTTTGAGTTGGTTTGCCAGATACCCTAACCGCCGAGGATGACTTGGTTCCGTCAAAAGTTCTGGTGGAATTGACCACATTTCTAAGAACTTTTGATTGTAATTAGTGATATTACTGAAGCTATCTACTACTAAAATACCATCTTGAATTGATTCAAAAATAGCGTTTAGTAAGGATAAAGAATTTTCTAGAGCTATTTGGGTTTGTTTGCGATCTGTAATATCACGCCCCAAAACCAGTAAAGCCTTGCGTCTACCATCTTGGTGAAACAAAGGAGCTTTAATCATATCTAAACTGCTCATTGTCCCATCAGGGCGGGGAATAACTTCTTCTACCCGATGCACAGATCCCAACTGCCAAGATTGCTCATCTGTTTTGCTGCAATTTAGTAAAGCATCCCGATAAAAATTGCTAAATTCTGCTAGTTCTGAGTCAGTTTTGCCTTGATAATCAACGTCTTGTAGTTCTAAAAATTCTAAGTTAGCTTGGTTTGACAGCAACCATTTTCCCTCGCCGTCTTTTAAACAAATGATATCGGGTGTTGCATTAATTAATGTCTGCAACCGTTCCTCAATTTCTTGCAAAGATTCTTGAGCTTGTTTGGTTGCAGTCAGATCCCGGATCACCAGTATTGCACAGCGATCGCCACTCAATCCGATACAGCTGGCGGAAATTTGTAATGTTAAAGTTCGCTCACCCTGCTGCAACTGATAATTTGTTGTGTCATACTCCCCATTGAGTATTCTGACATCAGGATAGCAGGGTAAAGCAAGTAACTGTCCAGCTTGTATTAGGGGTAGCAAGTCAGTTAACCTCAAGCCGCAGACAGTACCGTGGGCTTGGTTAACCAGAAATTCAAAGCTAGAATTGCACCATTGAATACGTTGGTCTTCTCCCACCCAGACTACAGCATCAGCGATCGCATCCAGTGTGACTTCCATCTTATTCAACGTCGTTTGCAATTGCTTTACCTGCTCTAGCTGTTGTCTACTCATCAACGACTCCTCTTCAAATAATTCGTAATAATCCTTAGTTAAATCCTTTACAAATTAATAATCATGTGCTGTTGATGATACTCATAAATCTGTATAGTGATTGTATCGCTACTCCCCGACTGGAATATTCGACTACAGTAAAACTACACATTCCCTTCAAATTTTACGGAAGTCACACGGATGGTCTTCAGCGAACAACATTGTTGTCCCCCTACATGTGCAGGGCTGTTTCATTCTATTTCAAAGAGGATTTATCAAGATGGTTGAGAAAAATTGTAAGTGAGACTGACGAAGATATGACTTCTATAACCCTATTGCCTCTTGCCTACTTATCGCGCTTGTGCTGCGCTTCTCTAGGGGAGGCTTTGCCAACGCGAACGCGCACCACACAGATAATTTCATAAATCAAAACGGATTCCTATACAGCCTAAAATCGCTATCAATGGCTTACTGACACTCTTTTCTCAACTTCATCTACCTGAATCTGCCCCAATCCAAACTGTTGAATTACTCCAGCATTCGTAGTCAAATGACTACTCACCTCAGCTACTCGGTAATGACTTTCTTGTGAGGCTAAAGCAGCTGGCAATAATAACTGGTCTGCTAAGTGTTCATCTACTGGTGCGCCTGTGTGATGAAACTCAAGTAGTTGCTGACAAGCAATTTCCGCAACGGTTTCGGCTGATAACCGCAAACGCCCAAACCCACCAAAACCAGCTAAGCTGTTCTGATACTCAGCAGTCAGGAAAATACCTGCCCCTGGTGCAACACCTTTTTCTCGTGATGCTTGTACAGCAACTTTTAAATGCGCTTCTCTTAATAAATTTTCGGCACGATTCGCCATCCGTTGGGGTATATGAGAAGGTAATTCTGTTACCACAGCAACTCCGCGCACTTGCTGTAAAGTCCCCCGTTCCAACAAATCTATCCCGCAGAGTTGACAACCACCACTGACTTGCAATTCTATTTCTCCGCCACCTTGGGGATACCAACCCCAAGCGCCTAACTTGACTTTTGCTTCTACTCCCATGCGTTGCAGTATCCGCAGATAAACTTGCTCAATGTATGTAACTGTGGGGCTAAAGTTCACATGAGTTCCACCTTTGAGTGTTACCTGGGAATTCCCAGGTGCTAGTGCCAAAGGCAAGAGAATTGTCTGGAGAATGAGAGCGATCGCACCCGCAGAACCACCAGGTTGTGCTTTACTAACATCAAAGGCATAAGTTCCAGCTTGCACAGCACTACCTGGGATAAATTCCAGCTGCATTGAACCCAAAGCATCACCCCTTAGTTGGGCATTACAAATTCTAGCAGCCGCACGCACAGCTGTTAAATGCTGTGGTGCTAGTCCTGGCTTTTTGCGTCCGGCGCGAATACCTGTAATCCGTATCGGTTCGCCAGTGATAGCGGCTAGACTTAAGGAAGTGCGAAGTACTTGTCCGCCTCCTTCTCCGTAAGAACCATCAATTTCAATCATGGGTGATTTTGGGATGTTGTTTTGGGTTCTGCCCACGGAATATTTAGAATTCAGAATACCGAATTCAGAATACCTCAATTTTTACAACGGATTTCAAGAAGCGTAAAGTACACAAACTATGTTTGGTAATCAGGTATTAAGCCTGTTTTACTTCTCAATTATGCTGTAATTGGAGAACTTTGCTTTTACCGGGGTTCATTAACCCATAGGGGTCTACTATTTCTTTAAATTTTAACTGCTCAGGATCGATAACTTTTCTCCCACCTTCTTCAATAATATAGGTGTGAGGATTAGCAATACTCACACCCTGTTCTTCGTGATAGCGGATAATTTCGTTGAGACGTTCTTCTATGGTATAGCGCACAAGTTGTAAACCACCAGCAACTACAGCACCCTTCACCCGAAAAAATTCTAAATGCATCATCACTTCATCACCAAAATGATTATACATATGCTCTACAAGTTGCAGACTTTTACCAGCAGGAAACATACTTTGTAAGTAGGTGATTGCAGTGTCTACAGTCCGGGCGTGTAAGGTGGTGTGGTTCCAGGTAAATTCTGCTAATGGTGTTCCTTTGGCTGCTTCCGACGCTGGTTTTTCATAAGTAATGCGGCCGCCGTATTGCTGCACCAAACTGGGCAATAATTCTAAACTCGGTTCAGCAACCATCAAAAATACTGCATGAGTACCTTCAGGAATGTACTGTTGTAAGGCGTGAAAGTATTGGGGAATAGGGGATGCGAAGACAGAAATCAATTTCTTAATCATGCCATCGGCACTGCCAAGGGCATGACCAAACTTTGCTGCTGCGATAAAGTCGTCAAATGTCACGATGACTTCTGCCCAAGGATAAGCAGGCCCTAAGGGAATTTCAACTTCGGTGATGATGCCGTTAATCCCCCAAGCATGGTTCACCTTTTGTACATCGTCTCCCCGCAATTCGATTGTTCGGGGTTCATCTTCTAAAGTTACCACTCGCAGTGCCAGAATATTACCGCGATCGGCTAGTAACCCATATTCTATCGAACCAATACCCCCACTCCCGCCACCAATAAATCCGCCTATTGTGGCTGTGCGGTAAGTCGAGGGCGCCATACGGATTTCCCAACCGATTTCTCGTGCTTTTTTATCTATAGCCGCCAACTTTATCCCCGCTTCTACCCGCGCCACCCCTGGTTTCACCCAAAGAATCTTTTGCATCCGTGTCATGTCTAAAATTATGCCACCGTGCAATGGTACGCATTGCCCATAATTACCAGTTCCAGCGCCCCGTACAGTTAAGGGTACGCGGTATTTCGCACAAGCGGCTGCCACTTTTAAAACCTCTGCTTCATTCAGGGGACGCACCGCAATATCCCCCACTTTTCCCTCTAATTTCGGCACAAGCACCGGGCTAAAGGTGTGGTAATCCTGAGATAATTTTGCCACTTGGGTCGGGTCAGTGATAATTTCTATACCTGCTAGAGAATTAATCAGTGTATCTAAGTTGGTTATGGTCATAATTTATGAATTACGGCTTCTAAGTTGGTTGTCACCATAGCTTATTTACTAATATTGAAGCAGGAAAACATTAGATTATGGAAATAAGTGCGATCGCAATTGAGTATAATCAAATTTAAATCTAATTTTCCTCTTTAACAGCACTTTCATGCCACTTACTTAATATCAAGTCAGACAACGCACTCAAGCCGACAAAAATTAATACACCCAACCCAGTTGTGAGAAATAATGCTGCAAACATCCGAGGAATTTGTAAGTTGTAGCTAGATATCAAAATCCGGTAAGCAATACCCGATTTTGCCCCACCAGTCCCGGCGACAAATTCCGCAACCACGGCACCAATTAATGCTAAACCACCGCTAATTTTTAACCCGCCTAAAAAGTAAGGCATGGCACTAGGTAAACGAAGATATAGTAGTGTTTGCCAGCGAGAAGCTTTATAAAGTTGGAATAAGTTGAGCAAGTTACGGTCAACGCTGTTGAGTCCTAATGTAGTGTTGGAAACGATGGGGAAAAAGGCGACTATCCAGGCACAAACTACTAAAGCAGCGAAGGTGTTATTTTTTAGCCAAAGAATTATTAAAGGTGCGATCGCTACTATCGGAGTTGTTTGTAAAATTACTGCATAGGGAAATAAACTGCGTTCAATCCATTTACTTTGAGCGAACAAAATCGCCATCAGCAAACCAGAAATTGCCGCAGCAACAAAGGCATAAATTGTGATTTGTAGTGTAATTAATAGTGATGGGAAAAGTTCATTCCAGTCATTAATTAAGGTTTTAAATACTAATATAGGGCTAGGTAGGATATAAGGAGGTAAATGCATTAGCCGTACTAATATATCCCACAGGAATAATGCTAGAATACCAACTGCCAAAGGTGCAACAACATCCGCGGAAATTAATTTTTGCAGTGTTTTTTGTGACTGGAGACGACGGATAAACAGCATTTTCAAAAGTTAAAAATTTAATTTAATAAACCGTAGAGAATACAGAGGATACGGAGAGAAAGAGTAATTTTTGTATTTCTTTCTCTCTGCGTCCTCTGCGCCTCTGTGGTTATTTATCTCATAGCTTGGGCTAGATGCAGAGAAATCTCACGGCAATATTGGTTATACAGCAATGATGTACGAAAGCCATCGTCACGGGGATAGGAAGCATCAATTTCTATATCTGCTACGATACGTCCGGGACTTGTGCCCATGACTAACACTCGATTTGATAAATAGACTGCTTCGTAAATATTGTGGGTGACAAAAACCACTGTCCAGTGATGTTGACACCATAAATCGAGTAAATCGCTATTGAGTTTACTACGAGTAATTTCATCTAATGCCCCAAATGGTTCATCCATTAACAAGACATTTGGTTGAGTTACTAATGCCCTAGCAATTGATACCCGCATTTTCATGCCACCAGATAACTCACGGGGATAGTTTTCCTCAAAGCCTTCTAATCTTACCAGTGTTAATGTCTGCTGCACCAATTTTTGGCTATCTTTTTTAGAGATTCCCGCCAACTTTAGCGGTAGACGTATATTCTCCCAAACGCTTGCCCAAGGCATAAGGGCAGCATCTTGAAAAACAAAAGCCAGTTTTCTTGCTTGCTGAGTTATGCCCCAATCAATACTACCAGAATTCATCCGCCCCAGTCCGGCAATCAATCGCAGTACTGTACTTTTACCGCAGCCAGAGGGGCCAACTAAACTCACGAATTGCGCCTCTGGAATAACTAAATTCAGGTCTTGCAAGGCAACAGTACCATTGGCGTAGACTTTGCTAATCTGATTGATTGTGATAATGGGACGGTTACTCATTAATTCTGTAGATTAAAATTTGACTATATCAAACAATATGGAAAAGATATTTTATGGTTAACCTAATTATAAGTTCAAACTAAAAACTGGAGAAAGTATTAACAGCATTTTAGTGAGTAAATGTTAACTAAACATTATTTATAAATACTGGTAATGCAAATTTTATTAGTATATATTTGAGTTGAAATGAACAACTTAGTGTTAAATTAGAGAGTTATATAAAATAGCAAACTTATGAGTAAGCTGATAGCATTCGGTTGGTATGGAGGAAAATATAGTCACCTTGACTGGCTTCTACCGCTCTTGTCAACAACTACTCACTACTGTGAGCCTTTTGGAGGTTCAGCAGCGGTTTTGATAAACAAAGAACCATCACCTGTAGAAACTTACAATGATTGTCAAAAAGCTACGTACAGAAGTCCTCTGGACAAACTATGACTTAGAATATCAACCTGTACAAATATCTCAAAGTAAGTCCAAAAAGTCTAAAAAAGCTATTATGTCAATGCCTCCAGAGATTCTTAATTCAGCCTTTGATAAAGCATCTGAGTACATTAGAACGGGGGATTCAATGATGATTGCTCCAGAAATTGTTGATAGAGTCGAATTTGTATGTAGACACCCTCAAAATAAAGCTGGAATAAGGTGCAGTTAGTCAAGCCTTAAAGGAGGCTTTTTTGGCATTACGCCAAGCTGTTGAGAGTGTTGAAGTTGAAATCAACTCAGATGTTGAGACTGAATTGGATACTCAACTTTGAGAAATAGCTAAAAATTTGGAGAATAAGAGCGATCGCTCACTTATTGTAATAGCCTACCCCTTTATTCACAAATTGCAAGGTGTACGCTTCTTTATAATTAACGTTGGGTTGGGAAATCTTAGTATCAATCATACTATCGAAGAGTGATTTCCACTTTTCGTCGCTCATTGCCCCGATACCTTGTTTTTCTGCTATGTCAGAAAGAATTATTCCATATTCGTTGAGCTTTTGAATGCTATAAGCCAGTTGTTCATCTGTCATTTCTGGATTATCTTTTTTAATCAGTTGATTCCCTGGTTGGGGATTTTCTAAATAACTATACCAACCTTTAATTGAAGCATCAACAAATCGCTGCACTAATTCTGGATTTTTTTCTACGAGTTCTTTTTTGGTTTCAATAGTGGTTGCATATGGTTGATAACCATAATCTGCTAATAAAAATACCACTGGCTGAAAACCGCCCTGCTTTTGAATAGCAAAGGGTTCAGATGTAACATAACCTTGTTGGGCTGAATTTTTATCAGTTAAAAAAGGAGCCGGATTAAAATTGTAAGGACGCTTTTGGTCGTCGGTAAAACCATACTTTGCTTCCAGTAAAGGCCAATAGGTAATATTGGCAGAAGCAGAGACATAAATTGGTTTGCCTTTAAGATCTCCAAGGGTTTTAATTGCTGTGTTGGGATGGGCGATGAGACACCAAGGATCTTTCTGAAAAATTGCTGCGACTGTGATTTTGGGAATACCCTGTGCAATGGCATTTACAGCATCAATGCCGTAACCCATAAAGAAATCTACCGCACCCCCCATCAACAATTGAGTACCACTACCAACCTGGGGGCCACCCATTTTGATGGTGACATCTAAACCGTAGTCTTTGTAAATACCAGTGGCGATCGCTTGGTAAAATCCGCCGTGTTCTGCTTGTGCTATCCAGTTTGTGCCGAATGTCACTTTCTCCAACCCAGAACTGTTAGTTGACGGTTGGTTGTTGTTAGTACAAGCTGTAATCAAACTGCTAGCAATACAGATAGAACTGTATTGAATAAAATCACGGCGAGTTAGGCGATGAATTGTTGCTGATGAGGGTGATGACGGATTCATAAAAAAGTATGATGCTCTCTCCTATCTACCGTCGTAACTCAATCTAAATGTACATTCTAGAATCAACTTTTGATTCACCAGCGAATAGGGCTGAATTTCCAGAGCGCGTTTAAAAGCTCGGATAGCTTCACCATACCTTCCTAGTGCTGCATAACACAAGCCCATGCCATGAAGGGCACCAAAATGTATTGAATTTATCTGTACAACCATCTGACAATCTGCCAGAGATTTTTGATAATCACCAATACTGTAATAGAGAAAAGCTCGTCGATTCCAAGCTTCAGCAAAATCTGGCTGTTCTCTGAGAAGTTCCGTCAGTGCTGTTTCGGCTTCAGTAATTTCGCCCGCGTCCAGTAACTTTTGACTGCGGTCAATCCTTTCTAGCCCATAGATTCCCTTTTGCTGAAACCAGATTCGCCAGATTTTTCTGGTTGCCTGTTCGCGGACTGTAGCATCGGGATTTTTCAACTCTTCAAGTAACGAACTAATAGATAAAGAATCCATGAATTTGAGATCAGTGAATATACCTTTCTTTTTACTTTCTCACAAAATTTATCTGATAAAACATTTTTAAAGTCATCTTTAAATTTACGGATATCAATTGCTATTTATGAAATTTATGTGTTATTTTTTGTATTCGACAATATGACTAATGCCAAACTCGCCATTGAAAGTCATAACTGCTTATTGGTAAGGGTGTCACGGTTTTAAAAATAAAAACTGACTATAGGTAGTTGACAAATCCCTAGTGACGAATAGTTCATAAAAACATTACAAAAAAACTCATGACTATGCCAAAGCAAAACGACGTTTCCAGGCATATTGTTCTCACTTCGCATCCTAGTAGCTTTGGCCCTAAGCCAATTCCCATTCAATGGGGGGCAACCGATCCCATGCAACGGGGCCCGATTATTGCTACGCTGACCAAGCAAACACATCGCAATGTCATTGGTACCCACTCTGGCAGTTATGCGATTTATCGTGCTCTAGCAGTGGCTAGCGGTGCTTTGCAGTCAGATCATCGAGCAGATTTGACAAATACATCCCCAGTAGAGCATATCGGCCCCTACCCCAGTTGGTTTGATGCACAAAAGATAGTATCCTCGATCCGTTTGGGGGGATGCCATCTGAGGTATTTTCATCCTATTACCAACAGGGGTATGATATTCGTCCCACCATTGCCATTACTAAAGCTCACATCAATATGCCGGAACTGCAAGATGCAATAGACAAAGGGCGCTTGCAGGTGGATGGCAAAATTATGAAACCAGGTGGCGATTTAGTTGTCACCAAAGCCGCCATTGAACCAGTTTGGTATTTACCAGGAATTGCCAAGCGCTTTGGCATCGCAGAAGCACAATTACGACGGGCTTTATTTGAACAAACTGGTGGCATGTTTCCGGAATTGGTGACGCGTTCGGATTTGGAGGTGTTTTTGCCGCCAATTGGAGGCGTAACAGTGTATATTGTCGGTGATATTGCTGCGATCGCCGATCCTAAAAAACCCGTAGCCGTGCGAGTTCATGATGAATGCAACGGTTCTGACGTATTTGGCTCAGATATCTGCACCTGTCGCCCCTATTTGGTACATGGAATTGAAGTGTGCGTCCAAACGGCACAGGAAGGCGGTGTCGGTGTAATTGTTTATTGTCGCAAAGAAGGCCGCGCCTTAGGAGAAGTGACGAAATTCCTAGTATACAATGCCCGGAAGCGTCAAGAAGGAGGCGATCGCGCTGATGCCTACTTTGCCCGCACAGAATGTGTTGCCGGAGTAGAAGACATGCGCTTCCAAGAATTGATGCCAGATGTCTTACATTGGCTCGGCGTCACCCGCATTGACCGCATGGTGTCCATGAGTAATATGAAATACAATGCCATCACCCAGGCGGGAATTGAGATTGTGGAAAGAATACCAATCCCAGAAGATTTGATTCCCCAAGATGCACGGGTAGAAATCGAGGCTAAAAAAGCGGCTGGTTATTACACCACAGGCGATGTGTTAGATGCTGATGGTTTGGCTGAGGTGAAGGGGCGAGGCTTGGTAGAGTAGGGAGGGTGAAGTGGGGAGATAGAGGAGACAAGGGGACAAATTACGCTTTTTGCTCTTCTCTAAGTATGTAGGCGTTAAAAAATACAACGAGATTAAGAAATATGAATTGCTTAAAAGCTTATATTCAAAGCCTTGCTGGTGCTTTATATAAGTTTACGTAGTTGGGTTTAATTGTGCCTACTTAACCGTCGAACTCACATTTTATTAGGGGACTTATTGTAGAGCGGAGATTGGCTTATTTTCAAGAGGAAATTCAAAAGAGAACTTGATGAAATAAAAGCCTTAAAAATTTTTACCAAATGACAAAAAAGCCTTATCATTATCCATAATCACAAGGCTTTTTTGGAAAAAATGACAGCGCAAATAGTTTTAAATCACAAAGTATCCTTATCTGCAAATGTTCTGACTCAAGACTTAGCAGGGGAGTCTGTTTTGTTGAATTTACAAAGCGAAGAATATTTTAGTCAAAACGAAGTTGGTACAAAAATATTCTTTGTGCTAACTGAGTCAGATTCTATCCAGACAGCTTACGAAACCTTGCTAAAAGAGTATGACGTAGAGCCAGAAAAATTAAAACAAGACTTGCTCAAGTTTATTGATAAATTGGTTAAGGCTGGACTAGTAGAAATTACTGATTCTTAACTTGAAGCAAAAAATCAAATCATGCGTGTACTGATGATTGGTGCTGGGGGCATTGCCTTGACAAGACCCTTAGATTGGGCAGTTAAAGCAGGTTATGAAGTTTGGCTACTAGGAGATGTAGATCCCTATGAAACTGAAGCTCCCAAAAATTATCGCTATTTCCCCACTGTTTGGCGAAAGTATCTAGAGGAGTTTACCAACACCTACCCCTACGAAGATCGGATGGCGGAGGAAATGGTAGAGCCGTTACGTAAACTTGTAGACGAATTCCAACCTGATATTATCCATGTCCACGCCATTGGTTGGCACGCCTACTGTTGTGCCTTAGCAAATGTTAAACCTCTTGTCGTCTCTGCTTGGGGCTTTTTAAATCATTTGCTAAAACCAGAAAGGGAACACAGCAAGCATAACGATATAGTTAGCCAAGTGTTTAAGAACACTGGTGTGCTGATTGTAGAGACACCAAGTTTGATAGAAAAATCCAAAGCACTGTTGAACCCTAATCAACGGGTAGAATTAATTCCTTTAGGGACAAATCCCCAACATTTTCGCACTGGAGTCACCAAGGATTTGCCAAAATGGCGACGGGAAGTGTTGAAGATTGATGAAGAAGCCACAATTCTGCTTTCGCCCCGTGGTTGGTCTAAGTTGTACAATCACGAGCAGATATTTATAGCCTATGCACAGGCTTATTCCCAATTCACCAAACCCACGGTACTCGTCTTTTCAAAGCTAGGGCGTGGCGGTGGGGAGGAAGCAGTGGCTATTTACGAAAGCATCCGCAAAAAAGCAGAAGAACTCGGCTTATTAGAAAATCTGCGCTGGATGCCTGACCTACCTTATAATTTCATGCCTACAGCCTACAACTTAGCAGATGTAGTTATCAATTATCCTACCAACGATGCCTTTCCTTCGACACTCATTGAAGCAGTTGCCTGTGAACGCCCAGTGATTACCTGTGATTTGTTAGCTTATCGAGGCACTTTTATTGAAGAATTTTGTACTTTGGTAGAATCGGAAAACCCAGATGCTCTGGCAGAGGCAATGATTAAAGTTGTGAATCAACCTCCCCAAGAGCGAGAAGCGCATCTTGCACAAGCACGGCAAGTGATAGTCGAGCAGTATGATGAGGCAATTTTACAAAAGCGGATTTTCCAAATATATGAAGATTTGGCATCTGCTACTAAGGTAATCTCTGCCTAAATTTTCCATCACTAAATTTGATTTCTGCAAGCCGCACACTCGTAACTTACAGTCATGAGTTAGGCGTTCCGTAAATGAAGTGAATTTGTATTAAAATCACTCTATTGTTCAGTTATAAAAACGAGATCCCATAGTTTCTCTTCTTTTAATTGCGCGAGCGTAGCTATTTTCTTGTAGTAGACCAATCCGTTCTATGTTGTACTTGTTCAGTACTCGTTTACGTGCAGCCTGACCTAACTGCATTCGCAAAGATGGGTTGCGTAGTAATTTAACCACTGCTTTAGCAATCTGATTAGGGTTATGAGGGGGAACGAGCTTTCCACATTCACCATGATTGAGTTGCTCAACCATACCTCCGGAACTGCTTCCAACTATTCCACGTGCAGCAGCCATAGCCTCAAGACAGACGAACGGAAAGTTTTCCCATAAACTAGGAAATACGCACAGATCGGTGGTTCCTAAATAAGATGGGATTTTTTCAAATGGTACGAAACCTATGAACTCAAGTGAATTTCTATAAGGTTGCAACATACCTTCAATATACTGCTGCATATCTAAATTAGGGTTAGGTGAAGAAAGTTTTCTGCCAATAAATCGAAAGCTTACTTCCGGGTGCTGCTTCAATACAATCGGTATTGCTTGAGCAAGATCGAGAATACCTTTTCGGTTTTCAAGTCTGCCAATAAAAGTTACTACATTAGTCTGACTCTCAACAGGAATTTCTAAAAGCTCCCTTGATGGAATATATGGGTAGGGTACAAGAGATATCTTGTTACGATTTAACTTCCAAGCCTCGATCAACTCATCAGCTATTGCTTGAGAAGGGGCGACAATTTCATCTGCATTTAAAGCATGGATATATTCAATATCATCTTTAAAATTATATTTCCATCTGGGTTTAATACTTTTACCACGTAAGGCTTCCATATATTCATTTACTTCACGTAAAAATGACGGCTTTTCTTGACTTATCTTACTTGCCAAGAAATATGGCGTATGTAACTTAACTACAAGTGGTATTTCTGGAACAAGGCGAACAGCTTCTCGTGCATCAGCATTATAATCAGTGCCTTCGACCACATCAAACTTGACTAATGAGTGCCTTTCGGCAAAAAGTTGACCAATTCGCTTTACAAAGTTTCTTAGATCGCGTTCATTAATTCGATGAACTAATATCTCGTTTTCAGTTTCGGTTGTAGTACGATACCTACTACCTGCAAATACCTCAACTTGATGACTTCTTTGTTGTAGAACCCTAGCTGCCTGATATACATATGTAGCAATACCTCCATATGCTGTATCGGGTGGATATTCGTAGCTAATAAAAGCAATTTTCATGTGTCTTTACTTTTGGTAGACTATAACTTAAGTCGGTCGGTACAATTAAAGCTAACTAGTGTGGGCTGTCATTTGTTCTTTATCATTAGTCATTAGTAAGAGTTTTAAGCCTATTTACGTTTCGTAATATAGTAGTATTTATTCTCGCCATCTTACTTACTAACCCAAAATTCTAATAAAACCCTATCACTGATTTATCAATTTTTAGAAGAAGAACCCTTGAGTAAACTGTAAGGTTGTTTCATTTTCCACAGGGTATGAGTAGTCAAGTTAATCTCGTCATTTGTACCCCAGGGCAAACGCATCTAAATTACTCTTGATCACAACGAAGGTTAAAAACCAACGAAAAAATCAGGATTTCGCGCTTGATTATTTTTTAAGCCCCAAAGCGATCGCCTAAAATTTTCGCAATAAGCAAGAGTTAATGACATTAATTTTAGTTCTATTGAGAATAGACTTTGCTTGTTGACATGATGCGGCCGCCCTGATTTGTACCCTAAATAATTTAGGCTAAAGAGTACTAATAAATTTAACAATCTTCATGTAAATTTAATTTCGTGATGGTATTATTTTATAGTCTGATAACTCCAAATAAGTAAAATACAAAAAATAAGGGTTACTCAAATGGCTCAATCTGAAAACGTGAAAAAAAACTATTCGGAACCGGAATTAAAAGCTCACGGTAAAATATGTGGTTTGACACAACAAGTGGGTGGTAGCGGTGGTTTTGGTACTACAACCGACTTCAACGTATTCACTGGACTGCCTGATTAGTATAAAAAAATACGTTATTTATTGAATTGACTCGCTGTCATATAAACAATGGGAAGGTAGAGTTCACAACTAGGAAGAATTTATTAAGTAAATAAAATTGCCTCATAAATCTAGCCTAAATACACCTTTCTACCTCCCCTCCTACAAGCCTATTCTGTACACACATAAAGGTTTTTGAAATGTCTCAATCTGAAAACACGAAAAAAAACTATTCGGAACCAGAATTGAAAGCTCACGGTAAAATATCTGGTTTGACACAACAAGTCGGTGGTAGTGGTGGTTTTGGTACAACTACAAGACCTGGCCCCCCCATTACTGGTCTTCCTTAAGCAAGCAGTATAAAAAACATAATGACAGTAAATTTGAATTTCTGTCATATAAATAATGGGAAGGTAGAGTTCACAACTAGAATTTATTAAGTAAATAAAATTGCCTCATAAATCTAGCCTAAATACACCTTTCTACCTCCCCTCCTACAAGCCTATTCTGTACACACATAAAGGTTTTTGAAATGTCTCAATCTGAAAACACGAAAAAAAACTATTCGGAACCAGAATTGAAAGCTCACGGTAAAATATCTGGTTTGACACAACAAGTCGGTGGTAGCGGTGGTTTTGGTACTACAACTGGATTCCCCATATCTACTACCACTGTGTCTCCTCCTTAGTAGTTAAGTAGAAAAAACACGAAAAGCTCAACTTCACTCCCTGTCATATAAATGATGACAGGGTAGAGTTAGCAAGTAGGAAGGGTTTATTAGGCAATTTTATGACCTAACAAATCTAGACTAAAAGGGATTTTTGACCTACCTTTTTCCTTAACAGTTTGTCAAAATAAAGTGTGTAAGTTTCTCCTTTCCAAAAGAACCCCAATTTTTTCAAAAAGTCGGGGTTCTGAAACTCCTGAGTTTGCAGATAAAAATAAATATAAATGCAAATGTCGATTAAAAACGATAATTATTACTATCAATTTTATGGACTCAACCTATCTATTAATAGACTGCTCCCAGGGTTAGTTACTGTTAACAGTTCTGCACCGATAGATGTTGCAATTCACCTAGTTGGTGAACAGCAGAGTCAACCGCCATTACTCGACCAAGCTTTTTGGAATGTGCCGCTTGAGTGGTATCAACAAACAGGCTTCCACCTGTGGACAGCGCATCGGGATGACGGTACTTACTGGAGAATACGCTCTTTTGATGGGGTTGATTGCTTAGAATTCATTTTGAATGCTGATGGTAGTCAAGTTTGGGGTTTTTGGTCTAGAGATGCACTATTTACGGATGCGGTATCTTTGCTGCTGGGTTGTGTACTTGGTCATCTGTTACGGCTGCGGGGAGTGACTTGTCTTCATGCCAGCGTGGTTGCGGTTGATAATAGCGCGATCGCCATTTTAGGACAATCAGGCGCAGGTAAATCAACCACAGCAGCAGCGTTGGCTAGCCGTGGATTCTCCGTATTGGCAGATGATATTGCCGCACTGATTCCTAATGAAAAAAGGTTTTGGGTACAGTCTGCTTATCCTCGTCTACGCCTGTGGCCTAATTCTGTAAATGCCATTCACCGTTCAATAGAAGATTTATCACTGGTATCAACAAATCTAGATAAACGCTTTATAGATTTGCAAATAAAAGATAGAGAACAGTGGCAGTTTCAACCCCAAGCTTTGCCATTAATTGCTGTGTACATATTAGGAGAACGTGACTCAAACCTCACAGCACCTATAATTAATTTTCTTTCTCTGCCTGAAGCAATGAAGCATCTAATGTTCAATTCCTACGGGCGTGCTTTACTCACTTCTCAACAGTGTAGACAGGAGTTTCAAGAATTAGGTCAATTGGCAAAGACTATTCCTGTGCGGGAGTTATTACTTCCTGATAATTTGGGAAGTTTGGGGCAAATTTATGATGTTATTTTAGAGGATTTACACCTGATTCACACTTTGGTTTAGCAACACCAGTAATTTGAATATCTGCCTATATTTACTAAGCAAATTTTTAAATATGCAAGTTTTTAAGCCAACCGTCAGTGTTATTATTCCTACTTACCAGCGTGGCCATCTTGTCAGTCAGGCAATTAACAGCGTTCTGGCACAAACCTACAAAGACTACGAAATTATTGTCATCAACGATGGTTCTCAGGACAATACTCCGCAAGTCTTGGATGAATTTAGCGATCGCGGCATTATCGCTATTCATCAAGCCAATCAAGGATTATCTGCGGCTCGCAATGCTGGAATTCGCTCTGCTAGAGGGAAGTATATCGCCTTTTTAGATGATGACGATCTCTGGGAACCTCAGAAGTTAGAAAAACAAATTTCCGTGTTGGAAGCCAATCCACGCATTGGTTTGATCTATTCAGATTCACTCTTTTTTTGCGATCGACGGGGTTTGTTTCCAGGTTCGTACAATACAGCATATCCTACCCCGAATCTTCAGGTATTATGGACTCTTTTTAGATACAACTACATTCCAGTCCCAACAGTTATTGTGCGTCGAGACTGTTTAGATAAAGTGGGTTTATTTGATGAAACTCTGAGATGTTGTGAAGATTACGATTTATGGCTGCGCCTGATTGAAAAATTTCCGATTTACTTTTTAAATCAACCCTTAGCACGTTATCGGCAATCGCCAAATAATCTTTCTCAAGATAAAGAGCAGATGTTCGCTAACCACCTGCGCGTTAAGGAAAAAGTCATCGATCGCAATCCAGAATTCCTAAAATTTCCTGTTAATTTTCTCGATCCTTACTTTTACAATATCTACCTCGGACTTGCCAATTTACATATTCAAAATCATCAAATAGAGCAAGCGTGTAGAGTTTTGCATCGCTATCGAGAAATGCGGGGTGAAACCCCTAGGTATGAAGAGTTGCGATTATCTATATCTACTGAACAAATTTAAGATCATGCATTTTATTGTCACTGGCGGAGCCGGATTTATTGGCTCTCATCTTACAGAACAATTGTTATCAGAAGGTCATCGTGTCACTGTAGTTGATAATCTCACTACTGGACGTTTAGAGAACTTACCCAAACATCGTCATCTGACGTTTCTCCAAAAAGATATTTTGATATGTCAACCAGAAGATTTTACAGAGAAAGTTGATGGAATTGCCCATTTAGCAGCTATTTCATCAGTGACAGAATCTTTGTATCGTCCCCTAGAGGCTCATCACAATAATCTTTCGGCGACCCTGGCTGTGATTCAACTTTGCCAAGCTTTAAGTATTCCTAAGTTAGTATTTGCCAGTTCTGCATCTGTATACGGCAATCTCACCCAATTACCAATTTCAGAAGAGCAAAAAACCTCTCCTCTGTCACCCTACGGCTTACAAAAACTGGTGAGCGAACAATACGCTAGTATCTTTGCTAAACAACTAGGTTTTTCATTTGTTGGCTTACGAATTTTTAACGTATTTGGCCCTAGACAAATTCCTAATTCAAGCTATTCTGGCGTAATTTCCCGATTTGTTGATGTTATGCAACGTAGCTTACCAATTACTATTTATGGCGATGGAAGTCAAACCAGGGACTTTATTTATGTTAAAGATGTAGTTAGGGCTTTTTCTCAAGCATTAAAAGCAAATGTTACCCCTGGTTCATCCTTAATTTGTAACTTAGGAACTGGAAAATCTACTTCTTTAGTGCAGTTGATTGATATTCTCAAAAATCATTTTCCGCAATGGCAATCAGAAATTAATTTCCTTTCTCCTCGTTTGGGAGATATTCAACATTCACAAGCTGATATCTCCAGGATATCTTCATGTTTAGACTTTCATCCTCAGTGGTCAGCAGAGTCGGCCATTAATTTTTTAGTTGCATCATCTTTCAACAACAATGATAATTATTCAAAACCACGGTTTTCTCTATCTGCTTAAGAGGATGTTTGAAAAGTTCTCTTGTCGGTATCGAAAAGTTCTAGATCCCCCTAAATCCCCCTTAAAAAGGGGGACTTTGATTCCGGGTTCCCCCCTTTTTAAGGGGGGCTAGGGGGGATCTACAAGTGCCTAAAATGACAGCAAATCACTTTTCAAACAACCTCTAATATTTAGATAATTAAAATTCCGTTATAAATAAGAAAATCATCAAACATTTCAGGAAAAATGAAGCACTTATCTAAATTTTTCAAATTAGATTATCAAAAAAAACAACTTTTAATTAACACTTTTATTGTATTGACATTAGTTAGATTAGGTTTATGGTTGCTGTCATTTAAAACCTTACATAAACTTCTATTAAGGCTAAGTAACACCAAACCTAAATGCCAAGAAAAACACCACATTTCTCTTGACAAAATTATCTGGGCTGTGGAAGTTAGCAGTCATTATATGCCTGGTGGTGTCAAGTGTTTAGCGCGTGCCTTGACTTGCCAGGTGTTCATGAGTCGCCACGGTTATACATCTAATCTCTGCATTGGTGTGGCCAAAGATATAGAAGGAGAGTTAAAAGCTCATGCGTGGTTAGAAAATCAGGGACAGGTTGTAATTGGCGATGTTGCAGACCTTTCTCATTTTAGCCAACTGGCATCTTTTACAAAAGAGCATATTTAAAAACATGAAAGCAGGCAAAACTTTAAGATATAAAATCCAGCAAAGCTTACGCATTCTGCCTGCCTTACGCTTAGTTTGGAATAGTAGTCCTCGTTTGACTATTGCTTTGGTTGCACTTTTGGTTATTCAAGGTTTATTGCCCCTACTCTCTCTCTATCTAACCAAACTCATCGTAGATACAATAGCCGCCAGTGTTAATGTTGCCGACAAAGGAGCCGCCTTTGATCGAGTATTACTTTTGCTTGGCTTGTTTGTTGCTATCACCCTAGTAACTAACCTGTGTTCTTCCCTGACGGAACTGGTGTATGCCGCCCAATCTCAGCAACTAACTGACTACATGCAAAACGTCCTCCATGCTAAATCAATAGAAGTAGACCTGGAGTATTACGAAAACTCTGAATATTATGATGCCTTGCAGCGAGCGCAAAAAGAAGCTCCATCTCGACCAGGGCAAATCCTACATCGTTTGGCATGGCTATGTTTGAGTAGTATCTCTTTGGTGGCGATGCTGGGGTTGCTACTGTCATTGCATTGGGGAATAGGAATTATCTTATTTGTTGCCGCGATTCCAGCCCTGGCAGTGCGGGTGAGATACTCTGGCATCATGTATCATTGGCAGCGCCGAAAGACAGCCCAGGAACGCCAAGCAGGCTACTTGAGTCGGATACTGACTACAGAGCAACACGCTAAAGAAATTCGCTTGTTTGATTTGGGTTCTTTCTTTAGTGAGTGGTATCTGCGTGTGCGATCGCAACTATACCAAGAAAACATAGCCATGACCAAAAGACAATCTGTGGCTAATCTTGGCGCTCAAGCCACAGCGACAACTTTAGTTTTTGCTGCCTATGGTTTCATTATTTATCAAACTATGCAAGGCACTATCCGTTTTGGTGATTTAGTCCTCTATTACCAAGCATTGCAACGGGGACAAAACGACCTAAAAAGTCTCTTGGGTGGTCTGTCTGGTTTATATGAAGACAACCTATTTCTCGCAAACTTATATGAATTTCTAGACTTGAAGCCAAAGGTTGTAGAACCGTTACATCCAAAACCATTTCCCATACCAATGCAAAATGGCATTGTGTTTAATCACGTCAGCTTTCAATATGCAAATACGAAGCGTCAGGCACTCCAGGATATTAATCTGACTATTCGCCCAGGAAAAGTTGTCGCGTTGGTAGGAGAAAACGGTTCCGGCAAGACTACTTTAATTAAGCTTCTCTGTCGCTTATACGATCCCACTTTTGGAAGTATTACCATTGATGGCATAGATTTACGCCAATTTGAAATTGCTGCCCTCCGCAGTCAAATTAGTGTCATTTTTCAAGATTATACAAAATATCATCTGACTGCTAAAGAAAATATTTGGATGGCAAATATTAAGCTGCCATTTACCCACGACAAAATCATCGCTGCTGCCCGTTGTTCTGGTGCTGATGATGTTATCAGAAAGCTACCTCAAGGTTACGACACCACACTGGGTAAATTCTTTGAACAAGGGGAAGAATTGAGCATCGGTCAGTGGCAAAAAATTGCTTTAGCCAGAGCATTTTTGCGAGATTCACAGTTAATTGTGTTGGACGAACCAACTAGTGCTTTAGACCCTAAAGCCGAAGAAGAGGTGTTTCAGAATTTCCGCCAACTTATTAAAAATCAAGCTGCTATCCTCATTAGCCATCGCTTATCAACTGTCAAAATGGCTGACTGTATCTACGTAATGGCAAACGGTTCAATCATGGAAAGCGGCACTCACGAGGAACTAATAAATCTGGGTGGTAGCTATGCAGACTTGTTTGAAACGCAAGCCCAACACTATAAGTGAGTAATTTATGATTACCTTAAACCAGCCTATTATTCAATTGCCAATAAAGGTTAGCCATCCAGAAACTGAGCTACTGGTGTGTTGTACCCGAACTGACATAGATTCCGAAACCGCAAAGCGAATTAAAACTTTACTCCAGCAAGACATAGACTGGACATTGCTCATGCAAATAGCAACATATCATGGAACGATACCACTTTTATACCAGAGTCTCAATACCACTGGAAAAGAAGCTATTCCCAAAACAGTCTTAACTCAGCTTCGGAATCGCTACCATGCTAATGCTAGCCGCAACTTATTTTTGAGTCATGAGTTGCTTAAAATCCTTAAGCTTTTTGAAGCTCATAAAATTCCGGCAATTCCTTTCAAAGGACTTGTTTTAGCTGCTTCTGTTTATGGCAACTTAGCGATGAGACAGTTTAGCGATTTAGATATTTTGGTGAAACAAGAAGATATAGCCAAAGCTCAAAAATTATTGATTACTCAAAAATATCAACTAGAAGCTGACTACTATGGTTGGCAACATACTTTTGTCCATAGCCAGAAACCAGAAATAGTGGTGGATCTTCACACCGAATTGACCCCCTTATCTTACTTCCCTTTTAAACTTCCTGACTTTGAAACTTTGTGGCAACGAAGCAGGTCTTTATCTCTCAATGGTGAATCTATCATCGACTTATCTTTTGATGATTTGTTGATTATTCTTGCTGTACAAGTTGCCAGAGCCGTTAATGAAGGTAGAGAGTCTTTAGCTCAGATTTGCGATTTAGCTGAATTATTGCGTATTCAACAGACATTGGATTGGGAAGAATTATTGCAGAAAGTAAACAGTCTGGAACTGAAAAGACCATTCTTTATTAGTCTGTTAATAGTTAATACTCTCCTGAATACCCCTTTACCAGACCAACTCAAGCAGGCTATTCAACAACAGATCCAAATCGATCCAACAATTTTAATTTATGCTGTCCGGATGCAGAAACAGCTTTTCATGGAAGTTAAAACTCCACGATTCATTCAACTTTTTTTTCAACACTTGATGATCGACGGGCCACTTAGTAGAATGCCAGTTCGTGTTTATTTAGTGTGGCAATTTTTGAGTTTTATAACCAGACTAGTAATCACTGATACTAATCAAGCAGACCGAGAATTTTTCTCATTGCCGTCTAGTCTCTCTTTCCTATACTACTTAATCAGACCAATACGACTAGCAAGCAGATACATAACGAATAGTGTATATAGATGAAAAACGGCATTGCTGAATTGGAATATGAAATTTAAAAATCAACTCTTCTCAACTCTTACTCTAGAGCAAGTACAAGTGACAAATGACTAATGATAAACAAGAATTGATTGCATATCTTCGTTCCCCAGTGGCGATTCGGGAACGATGCGGGCAACTGTTTACACTGGCAAATGAAGGAAAATCGCGTTATTTTAATTGCGATTTGACGAAGTTGACAAAGGTTGCAGATTATGTAGTTGAAGTTATGCGGTGCGAGTACCCAGATTTGCAAATTCCGTTTCACAGTCGTTGGCGACATTTTGAGGCTGGGGGTGTGCCGCGTTTAACTGTGTTGGATACTCAGTTAGCGGGACTGACGCCTCTGGAAAAAGCTGGTGCTAAGTTTGATTTGGCAATTGTCAGTGTGTTGTTGGATGCGGGTGCGGGGAACAATTGGCGTTATGATGAACAAGAAACTGGGTTAAAATTAGGGCGATCGGAAGGTTTGGCTGTAGCCAGTTTTCAAATGTTTTGTCAAGGTGCTTTTTCCAGCCATAATTTGCCCCAAGTAGATGCTCAAAAATTGCAAGCATTTACAGAAGCAGAACTCACCACAGGTTTTCAGGTAAATGCAGAAAATCCTCTAGTAGGAATTTATGGGCGTTTGCAATTATTACAAAAATTAGGACAAGCTTTAGTTTCTTCACCTAATTTGTTTGGAAATGAAAAACCTCGCCCAGGAAATTTGGTAAATTATCTTTTGGGCAAATCTGAAAATGGACAACTAGCAGCTGCAACTGTTTTTAGTGCAGTTTTAGAAGGATTGAGTGAAATTTGGCCTGGGAGATTAGAAGTTGGTGGGGTAAATTTGGGAGATGTTTGGCGACATCCAGCCGTTAGGGATGATGGTTTAGTGCCTTTTCACAAATTGTCTCAGTGGCTGACATATTCTTTATTAGAACCACTACAAGAACTCGGTTTAGTCATTACTGGTTTAGATGTCCTCACTGGATTACCAGAATATCGTAATGGGGGATTGTGTATTGATTTGGGACTTGTTAATGTTAAAGACTCAGAGGTTTGGCGATCGCCTCATTCAGTAGCATCAGAAGTTATAGTTGAATGGCGTGCTTTGACGGTGATTCTCTTAGATTCTATTGCTGCTACAGTGCGCGAAAAGTTGCATATGACTCCTGAAGAAATGCCACTAGTAAAAATTCTCCAAGGCGGAACTTGGACAGCTGGGCGTAAAATTGCTGCTGAACTCAGAACAGGTGGTACATCGCCTATCCAAATAGATAGTGATGGTACAGTATTTTAACTATCAAATTTTATAGCAAGTAGCTAGAAATAGTTTATCAGCTGAAATTACCTTTAGCTAAAGCTAGATAATAAAATTTCAGAAGCTCTATTATCTATGCAGTTCCTTTTTTGATGGTTTTGAGTAAGTCTTAAATATTCATCTAAAAGTTTTACAAAATATGTACAACCAAGTAACATTAATCGAACATCCATTGATTCAGCACAAACTAACGCTGATGCGGAAAGCTGAAACCAGCACCACGAAATTCCGCACTCTCCTAAAAGAAATTAGCTTGTTGTTGGCTTATGAAG
Organism: Nostoc sp. CCY 9925; assembly: GCF_963920935.1. Classification (NCBI taxonomy): domain Bacteria; kingdom Bacillati; phylum Cyanobacteriota; class Cyanophyceae; order Nostocales; family Nostocaceae; genus Nostoc; species Nostoc sp. CCY 9925. Next base: position 39,091 of record NZ_CAWUDO010000069.1, read on the forward strand.
TCACGCGAGATTTACCGCTGAAATCTGAAAACATTCAAACACCATTAGCCCCAATGAATGCGCCAATGTTGGCTCCTGATAAAAAATTGGTGTTAGTCTCTGTGATGCGTGCAGGACAAGGAATTTTGGATGGTATGTTAGAATTAATACCATCAGCAAGGGTGGGACATATTGGTTTATATCGTGACCCTAAAACTCTAATTCCTATTGAGTATTATTTCAAAGTTCCTCATGATGTTGACAAGCGGGATATGCTTGTGGTTGACCCAATGCTAGCCACTGGAAATTCAGCTGTGGCAGCTGTCGAACGCCTAAAATCAACTAATCCCTTATCAATTAAGTTTATCTGCTTACTCGCTGCACCGGAAGGTATTGAGCGTTTCTGTGAAGCGCATTCTGATGTACCGCTGTATACCGCTGCCATTGATGACCATTTGGATGAGCATGGCTATATTATCCCTGGGTTGGGAGATGCAGGCGATCGCTTATTTGGTACAAAATAAACTAATTACTTATAGAACCAAAGAGGAAGGACGAATAATTAAATGCACACAGCACAAATCCTTGATTAGGAATTTTTACACTTCTGGCATGTGGGATTCTTTGCCTTAAAAATCCTACTAAATACATTACATTGATACACGAACTCAATCACCAGCATCGATAAAATTTTCAGAATATTACCTGATATAGTATAATTTTCAAAACTCCTACTCGGAGAGTCTAAGAATAAATATTATACTTTAACTACTAATGATACAACCTACCATTGGACAATTAGAAACAGAAATATCGGACCAGGTTAAAAATTTATATAACGAAAGACTGGGACAGCCTCCCAGCCAAATAATTTGCCATTTTTTTGATACTGAAATTGTAATTTCTCTAGAAAACTCTGTTACTCAAGTTGAAGAAACTCTACTTCAGGGAGGCTATGACAACTTAGCTGAACAAGTACGATTATATTTAGATAAATTAATTAAACCACAATTGAAAAAAATGATAGAGGAGATTATTGGCAAACCTATCCTTGACCTGATGACGAATACAAATTTAGCAACAGGGCGTACTGGAATTATTGTTGTTTTAAAATCTATTAGCTGAAATCTATCCCCAAGGAAAATGTCAAAAATTTAACTGATTGATTCATGATATTAGCGCCAAAATGTCTAATTTAGACGCGCATCAGCTGAGTCGAAAAAAACGTAGGTTGGGCTTGCATTAACTTAACATCCCAATAAATGTTGGGTTGAGACAAAGATCAAACTTACTTGTTACAAGGCTGTTAACCCCAAGATCGTAGTAGTTCCCCAACCTACGCCTCATACGTTTTCAAAGCTGAGAGTTTGGTTGCTTCCCGCTTTGAAAATACTTAACGACACTGGCGATATTTGATGTGATAAACCAAACCACGATGCGCAAGGTCAAAGGAGTCAACAGTGGCCATTCCTTTACCCCTGGCGGTCATAGCAGCATTCACACGCATATTTACACTGTCGCCACAGCGTGACCAAACATCAGCCACAGTCACTAGCTGATCTCGAACGTTGTAATCAGTTTCGCCGTTAAACACCCTAGAAAAAACAGGGCCACGCTGACCAGCAAAAAAGTACTCGGCTCTGAGTCTGCCAATTGTGGACGGAGCAACATAGCCCCGATAATCAGCATCGTAGAGGGAAATTTGAAAGCCTTGGGGTACTTGAATCGGGATACTCATATTACAGTTTTTACGAGTTTCTCCTGGCTTATTCCCCACAGCAATAAATTGATCGAATAGAATACTTAGCTCTTGACCATCGGGACTGACGCTGACGCTAGCAGAACCATCGGGGCAACCGTTACCACCATATTCTGCGCCTAAAATTTCAACTTTTTCGTTAGCAAGGGCGGGACCGATGGAAGCCGTAATCAGTGTCGCCGCAGCTAGAAAAGCTTTAACAAAGTTAACACTTCTTTTCTGAAAATTTTGACTATTCATTACTCACCTAACTTGAGTATTTTGTACAGTGTTAGCTCCAAATTTGATATGAATAATTCCGGAAATTTTTTTGAGAAACTGTATTATTTTTGGAATAAATTTTGATGTATAACTTGTAACTTTTTCAAGAATTTTTGTATGGAGAAAATATCTAAAATAAGCTCAATTCTGTCAAACAATGAACTCATTGACGGTGAGATTAAGATAAGTTTAGTAACTATAATTTTTAGAGATTGTAAACTCTCACGTTCTTTATTAGAAGGTGACGCTTAGACCATTATCGGCATCATAGACACCTCAAAAGTCCTGATAGATAGGCTTTTGCGGTCTAATCGAGCTATGTTTACATACTGAAGTTAACTATCATTGAACTGAATAGCTGATAGAAATATCTCAACTAAGTTCAGTCTCATCAGTCAGAATAAATGCAGAAATTATGTAGTATTGTTAAATTAATAAACAAAACTTTTCCTCGCTAAATATTTTATTTAGCAACCCACAATTAAGCTATTACGCTTTTAAATTTAACAGTCACTCATGAGGTTCATTGAGCATTAACGCTTAACCCTTCAATATTCAATCCGTGCTTGCTTAACGACTAAAAATTTTTATCTAGTGTTCCCGCAAAATTTGAGTAGGCGATCGCTATTGATTTGAGATTACGCATTGATACAAAACCTGGAAAATGTGTCGTAAACAACACATGTTTTATAAGTGTTTAGCATTCCTAAACTCCTACTAATCCAGATTTTCAGGCAAATAGGGAAGACCTAATGCTTTTGGGGTTACGGATTTACCAGTCTTACCCACCAACGCCAAAATAGCGATCGCATAAGGTAGCATCACCAGAAATTGATAAGGTATATTCGCGCCCAAGGCCTGAATTCGCAACTGCAAGGCTTCTGTAGCCCCAAATAACAAACAAGCTAAAGCAGTGCCTACAGGATGCCACCTACCAAAAATTAAAGCAGCGATCGCAATAAATCCTTTACCAGCACTCATATTCTCTGTAAAAAATCTTACTTGTACCAAAGCGAGATCGGCACCTCCCAAACTGGCAAGACAGCCTGCGATCGCCACTGCCGAATACCTCACTGATTCTACAGATATTCCAGCAGTTTTGGCTGCTTGAGGATGTTCTCCCACCGCCCGCAGAGTTAAACCAAAACTTGTACGAAATAAAATATACGTACTTATAATCACCAATATAATAAGTAAATATGCTAAAATGTCTTGCTGAAATAGCAACGACCCCAACAGCGGAATATTAGCAAGACCAGGAATAACTATAGCTTCAATTCCCGGTAATCGTTGAGTACTACCACCCCTAAACACTAACCGCGCCAGAAACGATGTCATCCCAGATGCTACTAAATTAATTGCTAACCCTGATACCAGCTGGTCAACACGCAAAGTCACACACAAAAAAGCATGAAGTAGTCCCACCAAAACGCCAGCAATCAAAGCTGCAAAGATACCAACCCAAACATTCCCTGTGTAAAAAGTAGCAACAGCACTAGTAAAAGCTCCAGTTAGCAACATCCCTTCTAGAGCAATATTTAGCACCCCTGAACGTTCCGAATACAATCCACCAAGTGCGGCAAATGCTAGGGGTACAGTTAGACGCAGACTGGCAACTAGGTAATCAGAAAAAAAAGTTAGGTTATCCATAAAAAAGTGCTGATACTAATTCTGTATGAAAATGCGCCATATATGAGAAACGAACCGCAAAGGACGCATAGACGCGGAGCGGCTTCCCGCAGGGTAGGACGCAAAGAAAGAAACAAATAAGAAGTTAAAAAATTTGGCGCAGCCTCATAAAGAAATGGTATGAGTGCGGAGTAGAGACGCGATTAACCCAAGTCTTTCCAAGAGTTAGGAGTTAAGAATTATTCTCTTTATCCTCTTATCCCCTCTGTCCCTCTGCCTCCCCTGCCTTGATTAAATGACGTGCCAATGCGATCCCCTCTGTTGCTGTTGACACTTTCCCTTCGGCTTGTGCGATGGCAATTTCTGTCAACAATTTGCCCACTATTGGCGAAGCTGGAATATCTAGTGCTATAATCAACTCCTTCCCACTGACTAATGTAGTGGGATGAGCGACCAGATCATCAGGGTTCAGGTAGCGGTTGATTAAAGGTGCAAAGACAAGGCAACGCGTTGCATAGGCTTCCTCTGTTGTAGCGACTGCTGTGTTTAGCTGCTTGTTGCCAGACATCGCCTCTACCAAATTATCAAATGCTACAGCTAGCGCTACCGTGGCAGGAAACATAATATTTGCATCTTGGAACAAAAAGTATTGTTCTCGCAAAGACATATTTGCTATTTTCAGCTGCGGTGATAATTTTAGAGCAGTGGTTACACCGCGAATTTCAGCACGACTATAGGTAAGTTCCTGTAATTCTACTTCTGCTAATTCTGGATTTGGGTTCACAAGACAAGCAAGTTTAGCAATGGCTAACCAAGTAGTTTTGATAGTATCCCGGACATATGCTTGTAGTTGTACTCCCAGTTGTTGCCAATTTTGGGCCAGTAAAACTGCTGCATCGTCAACTGCTGCTAGTTTATTTAAGCTTTCACGGGTGGCGTTTTTGAAGAAAGGGCTAAGTAAACCATCTTCCCAAGCAGTTGTTATCCAGGGAGTACCTTGAGAATTTGCCAATAAATAACCGATTTCTACCCGAAATCGTTCTGCTGCAACCTTGCTGATGTGTGATGCCAAAGAACGAATTGTAGTTTGGGTAGCTGACTCAATAGTAAAATTCAGTTGGGCAGCTTGGCGATAAGCTCGCATTAACCTCAAAGGGTCATCCTCTAGGTTAGCGGGTGATACCATTCGCAAAATGCCCTGTTGTAAATCTGCATATCCTTGTAGAGGATCGATGATTTCTTGCGTGTGGGGATTGTAGGCGATCGCATTTATTGTAAAGTCCCGTCTGTGCAAGTCAACCTCTAAACTATCTCCTTCTTGTTGGGCAAAGTCAGCTGTGGCGTGAGGAAAAACCACACGGGCGATTTGTCGTTCTGCATCGAGTAACACAAACCCAGCATTATAATGATGAGCGATCGCTCTTGCTACCTTTACCGCCTTTGATGGTATAACAAAATCTAGATCTAGGTATTCGCGAGTTCTGCCAAGGATGGCATCCCGCACAGCACCACCCACCATATAAGCGGGTTGTGGCAATAACGCCAAGCTAAAAGGCCAATTTTCGGGAGCTAGGGTAGAAGCAACAAAAGAATGCATTGTAATAAAAATCAACCCTGCAACTAATGAATAACAGTCCGGCTTAAGCTAGATTAACAATAAAGGCCCCTGGAGTTGGTTCTATTATGTGTATTTGCGTGAACTGCCACTATGTAGACCGCTGTCTCACCTATCATGCCGTAGAAGGGCAGCACCAACAACCCCACTTGACCGAAACACCAGATTTTGACCCGAATGAACCTTCTATCAACGTCAACATCCGGACTAAAGACGATGTGATTGAAATGGAATGGGATGTTGTTGGTTGTCTGAGCTTTAAACGGGAAACGGGTAAATGGTCGAAGTTGCGTCCTGGTGAATTAGTACCGACTTGAAAAGTCAAACAATTTTGGATTTTAGATTTGCAATTTTAGATTGACTTCCAAGTTTTTTCACAAAAATCTTTGCAACATCATAAATCGTCTGTAGGGGCGTATAGCTCGCCCCTACCTATTTAAGTACGGCATTGACAAATCTAGCGAAAGATGCATCTTAAAGAACCATCAATTGCTGTTTAATCTTCAAGATTATCCATAATTTCACTACGTCTGCGATCAACTCAGCAGGGCTGAGTTGTTTTGCATGGCTTAGTTTAAAGTCGAGTTAAATTATTAACCAAAAAAAATCTCGTTTTGCCCAAGAGTATTAGCGAGAGTAGGTAAACCTACACCAGCAGCGCTTTGTTCAGCGAGAATAGAAAAAGCCCACATAATATTGACGCAGTTATGACGACTACACTTACCTCTCGTGTTAAACCAAGAGCTGAAGATAGTTTTGCCATTAGCTTTGCACCATTGTCTCTTGAAGAGATCTATACCAAGTCTGACGATCCAGCTAACGGTGCCGTAGTTGTGATGAGTGGAATGGTTCGCAATCAAACCGATGGTAAACCTGTGGTTGCCTTAGAGTATCAAGCTTATGAACCTATGGCATTGCAAGTATTTTATCAAATTGCTACTGATATTCGTTTATCTACGTCTGATGTGAATCGAGTGGCAATTCATCATCGCATCGGACGTTTGCGAGTTGGGGAAATCAGCGTTTTAGTTGCAGTGGGTTGTCCTCATCGCAGTGAAGCGTTTGAAGCTTGCCGCTATGCTATTGATACCCTCAAACATAATGCGCCTATATGGAAGAAAGAGTGGTATAGCGAGCCAGATGGTAAACTATCTGGTAGTTGGGTAAGTATTGGTGCTTGTGAACAGTTAGGAGAAAATTGTTAAAATTCCCCAATTGGTTGCCTATGCCCGTGTTTCGTCTAGAGCTGGAGTTTAGACTAGTCTAAACTCCAGGTGAAAGGTAGATCCAGGAAAATAGGCAATATCTCTTTCAACTAAGGGAAATAGAGATTGAACCAAGAAACTAGCGATCTCCAGAGATAGCGATCGCATATCGCAGCGATACTCTAAAATTTCTCCAGAGAGCGATTGCACATCGCACAAAACATAATTCTGCCTGAAATCACAAAAGGCGAACAGTAATGACTCATCTGGGAAAGAAAGAGAAGAAATATTCACTTTGCCTACTCAAAAAATGAAAAGCTGTTACAGCAACATATTGGTAGTGTCTGCCATATAGATTTGATTGTGCGATCGGTCTATGGAGAGTTAGAGCCAAAAGTTAGTTTGGAAGGTAGTCAAAGGTAGAGTTCACTCAACACTGACTAAAAATTGGGATAATTTTTGCAACTCTATTTTAACTTCTTCGATCGAGCCTCAAGAACTGGATAAATTTTATACCTTTGTTATCTCTTGTCAGACTTTTTTGTAGCAATAACCACTTGTAAGTAGGTAGACACAATTAAATGTAAAATACCGTTCTCCAGAAACTAGATAGGATAAGCCTTTTTACTTCTGCCATCTAGCTTGAAAAATAGCTTAGGGCGGAGGTAGGCAGCAAGATATGTTGCTGTGG
>NZ_CAWUDO010000070.1:0-45859 GCF_963920935.1 Nostoc sp. CCY 9925
TCAGAATGATTATCATTTTTGTTAACTGTATATTTTATTCTCTGGAAGTCCCTTATCAATCTTTCGACCTCAGCCAAACCAGGAGATAGTAATTGGAAACCACCCTGCATTTTAATTAAGCTTCCTTGTCCTGAAGTTGCTTGTAAGCGTCTTTCTAAATTACGCTCATCTAGCTCGATGCCGAGTCCGAAATACAAGAACTGCTTGAGCTTGTAGCTTGAAACCGCTATCTCAGGATTGCTTGTTGCCTTACCAATTGCCCATAGACCAAACAAGCCCTTCTGCATGACTGTGCAATCTTTAATGGCTGCATAAAAATCAATATTCGAGGCAAATAATTTCCAACTAGCTACCCAAGGCTCTACTTCTTTGGAAATTCCATTATTCTTGCGCTTGCCATTCTTGCTGCTGCTTTCTGAATCTTCGTCGCTTTTGGCATTAGATTTAGAACTACGTGAGGCTGTACCAGAGGTTAAATCCCACTTGCCTTTTATCTTGTCATCAAATACTTCTGCGAGAACTTTTCGCGCTTCGTCTTTTCCTGAAAGACTTAGCCCAGCCATATTTCTCTCAACAATCAAGTCAGGACTTTTACTAATCCATGTGACGATGTTGTTATCATGGAATCCAACTCTTTTAAGAATTTCATTCAACTCAGCACGAGGAATTTCCTCCCGTCCATCGATATCTAACGAATACAAGAGAACCAGATAGATCAACCTGCGTGCAGCATCTTTCTTGTTTGCAGCTTTGAGCCTCTTCTTGTCCATTAGCTGTAGTTGTTCGCCGTTGTGCCGGAAAATCTGTTTTAACTTGTCAGCGTCAATTCCATGAGCAGCAGGAAGTTGAGCAACTGTATCAATCGTAGATTTGTTTTTCTCGTCGCTGGATTCGTCGTTGAATAAGGAAAGTTGTTGAGGTTCGGGATTACTTAAATTACGAATCACAGGACGACCATTAGGTGGTTTTCCAGGTGTCATTTGTCCACCAACGATCGCCGCGATCGCAGCACCACCCCAGCTAATACCTACTTCGTTGCTCAGAGTAGCCTGAATTTCACGTGAGTAGCCCTTGCTAGTTTCAACGAATTTTAACGTGTTCATTACGGAAGTTAGGTTAGCACCATTGTTTGATGCGGAACTTTTATGCCCTTCGCCTATTGGGGTTCCACACATTACACATCGTTTTGCACCGGGAACAAGTATTTCATAGCAGTCTTTGTTTTTACATCGAATCTGCTGAGGACAGTTAGAACAGTAGAATCCATTGCTAGACAGAATCCATTGCTAGACAAGGGATGTTGGCAAGAGGGACATGTTTGCATATTTTTTAGTCTCCAAAACTCTATTTGAACTGCATTTTACAAAGAGGTTCAGATAGAGCGCGACTATTTGGCAGTATTAGAGGCTATAAAATGAAATCTTTAGGAACTATAGTTAGCAAAAGTTTTAAACTTTTTATAAATTACAGGTCAATACTTTTATATTATTGACTTTTCAGGATGAAATATAGTTTATGGCGCATTCTTATGCTGCTCTTCCTGCCTTCGAGCGACTTTTACTATTAATTGCAACCTTTGTCCGATACCCAGGAGTTGGTTGTATTGATCCTATGCAATCTGACTCTAATAATCATGATACATTGCAATTAGTACATTTGTACCTACAAAAAGTAGCAAGCGAATTAAATGTAAAGCTACCGCCATATTCGCGTCATACCATCCAAAAAGATTTGAAGATTCTTCGTCGCTATGGACTTTTGGATAGGCGACCTTACCGCTGGGGTTACTATGTTGGTACAGGTCTAATGAATCGGGAGGAGTTACAAGTTGCGCTCAATGCCCTACACTCTCAGGCAAGATATCAGGAAGACCCTCAAATTAATCGGATCTATCAAAGACTAATGCGGCGATTAGGAGGGTTAAACCTGAAAGATGAGATGCTTTATCCGGTGAGAACCCAATTAGACCGAGTTATTGTCTACACCGATCCGGTGGAAATGATGGCCAAGGGCAAATATCAAAGCCGAGGCACGCTATTTGAAAAACTAGATACACTTGAAGCAGCAATTATTAAAGGGCAAGCAGTTGAGCTTTATCGCTGTCGTAATCCGTACAATCCCAACAAAACCAGATATGAGCAAGTTTATCCTTTACAATTGATTTATGCAGACATTGCCTGGTATTTGTTGCTGGAAGATTATAACAACGGTCATCTCGTAGTCTCACGTATTGATCGCTTTAGTGATCACTTCAATGTTCTGGATAGCAAAGGCCGCGGCTTAGATAGCCAATGGAGAAGCTTACATATCGCTCATCGGCTCTTAAAGGCAGGTTGTGGCTTGAAGTTGGGTTTAAGAGAAGAGCAACAAAAGGAGAGCCGTGGAGAACTGGAGCTTGTAGAAGTGAAAGTTCGATTTTTCCCTGAAGTAATAGGATTTATCCAAGAGGGAGAAAAGCGACATCTTCACCAAGAAATCAAACCAGGACCTAAGGGAAAAGATGGCAAACCTACTTATGTAGATTACATCGTTAAATTGCCTAAGCGATCGCTAGAGGAATTTTGTCGCTGGGTGTATCGCTTTATGGGCAATGCTCAGTTCATTTATCCTCAATATCTAGCTGAACAACATCAGAAATTTGCTTGTGCATTAATAGATCGGTATTCTTCCAAAACCACATAAATCCGGATGATTGACCGCGTGGAGTAAGCAGCTTTTTGACCTATTTCTTAACCCCGCATCTGTCGCAGTGCATCAAACGCTTTACCTCGTAACCCAACTGGTAATAGCGATAACCCTAAACCAGTCCAAGCTTTAGCAGTCGAAAAAGATTGTCCTGCTAAAACTAGTTCTCTGCCTTTTTGCGTTTCTCCCTTTTCAATTAAACGCAAACCTAATAATAATTGCGTTTCCATTAAACGCTCTTGCCTAATTTTTTCTAATTCTTCAGATTCAAACTTATAACTTTCTAAATACCGAATTTTATCAAATAAATAAGGAATAGCTCTATTTATACCTTGCTGCTCTGTATGGTAACGATACTCCATCAGTAATCCTGGTAAGTAATAACCTTTTTTCCCAGCCAAAGCTAGCCGCACAAATAAATCATTATCCTCACAATTTTGCATATTGGGCAACATAAATCCTAGTTCTTGTAATGTTTGACGACGAAATAATGTTGCTCCAATTTGAAAACTTTGATTAACAAAGACAACTTCTAACAAATTATCTACAATCCCTGCGGGTAAATCCTTTCTTCCCCAGCGATGAGAATTTTCCTCAGTTTTTACCTCATCTTTGATATTGTTAATATCAATTATCCAATGGTCTGTACCAACAAAATCAATACTAGAGTCTTGGTCAAGAATAGCTGCCGTACTTGCGAGAAAATTAGGTGTTAGTCGGTCGTCATCATCAAATTTAATAAAATATTCACCGCTGGCAGTATCAAATCCAGAGCGCATATTATTACTTTTACCAATGTTTTGCGGATGACGAATGTATTTAATCCGATGGTCTGTGTACTCTGAAATTAACTCAGGTGTTCCATCGCTAGAACCGTCATCACAAACAATTAGTTCAAAGTCTTGCTCTGACTGATTAAGTACACTGGCGATCGCATAAGGCAACAGAGAGATACGATTAAAAGTAGGAATACAAACAGTAATTTTCGGCATATCACCATATGATAACTTGTTTATATTTACTCAGTAGTGCAAATGATTGCGATCGCTGCTTTATGAGCTATTATTCCCGAATCAATGTTTTGTATACACATCATTAGCACTTAAGTCTTGGCTTTTTTCGTTTATTCTCACAGCATAACTCCCGTAGAAACGTCAATTAATGTCTAGCTTTGTCTAGGTTTCATATAGCAGCAGACTTACCTAACGTTGGTTAAGAGCGTTATAAAATAGAAATAAAGTTTATATACATTACGCTAATTAAGCATAATTACTCATGACCACTTCTAAGCGCCACTATCACATTACTACTTTCGGTTGTCAGATGAATAAAGCTGACTCAGAGCGCATGGCTGGCGTAATGGAAGACATGGGCTTTGAGTGGTCGGAAGATCCAAATAATGCGGATGTGATTCTCTACAATACCTGCACAATTCGAGATAATGCCGAGCAAAAGGTATATTCCTACCTTGGCAGACAGGCCAAGCGGAAGCACGAGCAGCCTGATTTAACCCTGATTGTTGCTGGTTGCGTTGCCCAGCAAGAAGGCGAAGCGCTGTTGCGACGTGTGCCAGAATTAGATTTGGTAATGGGGCCGCAACACGCCAACCGCCTCAAAGATTTATTGGAATCAGTGTTTGAAGGTAACCAAGTTGTGGCAACCGAGCCGGTTCACATTATGGAGGATATCACCCAGCCCCGACGAGATAGTAAAGTAACTGCTTGGGTGAATGTGATTTACGGCTGTAACGAACGCTGCACGTACTGTGTGGTTCCCAACGTGCGCGGTGTTGAACAATCTCGCACACCAGAAGCTATTCGTGCAGAAATGACAGAATTAGGACGACAAGGTTACAAAGAAGTTACTTTACTCGGTCAAAATATTGATGCTTACGGCAGAGATTTGCCAGGAACTACACCAGAAGGTCGGCATCTGCATAACTTCACAGATTTACTTTATTACGTCCATGATGTGGCTGGAGTTGAAAGGATAAGATTTGCTACAAGTCATCCTCGTTATTTTACTGAAAGACTAATTCGGGCTTGCGCTGAGTTGCCCAAAGTTTGCGAACACTTCCACATTCCCTTTCAATCTGGGGATAATGAACTTTTAAAGGCGATGTCGCGGGGTTATACCCATGAAAAATATCGCCGAATCATTGATACCATTCGGCGATATATGCCAGATGCCTCAATTAGTGCCGATGCAATTGTCGGATTTCCTGGGGAAACAGAACAACAGTTTGAAAATACCTTGAAACTTGTGGAAGATATCGGCTTTGACATGTTGAATACAGCCGCATATTCGCCGCGTCCAGGGACACCCGCCGCTTTGTGGGACAATCAATTGAGTGAAGAAGTTAAAAGCGATCGCCTACAAAGATTGAATCATTTAGTAAACATCAAAGCAAGCGAGCGATCGCAACGTTACTTCGGACGCATTGAAGAAGTTCTAGTAGAAGACCAAAACCCCAAAGATAAAACTCAAGTCATGGGGCGCACAGGTGGTAATCGTTTAACTTTCTTTACTGGCGACATCAAAGAATTAAAAGGCCAGTTGGTGAAGGTAAAAATTACCGAAGTTCGAGCTTTTAGTTTAACTGCTGAACCAGTTGAAGTGAGACAAGCCATATCTATCTAAATATTTGGCGTTGCTTCTTTTGCGTGAAACAAATTCATATCTTCAATTTCATTGTCGCAATTTCTCCACCAGGCTTTGCGCGGTAGATTCTTCTTGCTTACGTGGCACCGGCTTTTGCTGTCCAAAACCATCAAACAAATCATCTAGCTTGACAGTTAAACCCAAATATGCACCACCAGCCGATCGCGTCCCAGAAAAATCGCGATCGTCAACTTCACCAAACACATATCCAGCAGAAAGCCGCAAATTAGGAGTCAGGTAGTAACCTGTTTCCAAAACAAAGCCCGTCTCACTATAACTAGATTGACCAATCCAACGAGCCTCACCAACTAAATCCCAGCTATATCCCAAACGATAAGTAGCTCGCAATTGCCCCAAATTCACCGTACTTGTACCAACTAAATCGTTAGCCAAATAAGAAGTACTATTACGTAAAGCATACTTACCGTAGAATTCCCATTGCCAGTTCGGAGCGTAGATAGCTTCTAAAGCAAAAGTATGGTCTTGGGAACCCGTACCACTACCTAAGAGAATGGTCTCAGGAATAATCGCTGGATTTTGGCGATATTCATAACGCAATAAAGCATTAAATTTATCACTATGGGGGTCGCGATAAGCTAAACCCACCTTCAGATTAGCGGTATCTGCCAATCCTGAAAGTCTTTGATTGGCAGAATTTGCTTGTTGATAACGTACCAGAGCCGTGAGAGATGGAGAAATTTTACCCACTGCACCTGCGGTAATTACTGTATTACTACCACCAGAAGAGGAGCGATGCTCGTAGCGGGCGCTGGCTTGAAACTGCGGGTTATCACTGTATTCCAACCCAACGCTGTAACTATCGCCACCATCAAATCCGATCGCCGATGCAGCTTGACCAAAAGCGTAGGGTTGGGGATATTGTTGACCCGCGGCCGTCCGGTTGAAGAAGTTACCAAATACGTGTTCGTAAGCTAAATTTAACCGCAATCCGCGAGCAATAGTCCAGCGGTTATTTAGACCGATTGCACCTTGGGTAGTCAGTTCATTGGCACCACCCAAAATTGAGTAACGACCAGTTATGGTGGTATCTCTTCCAAGTTTGTGTTCGCCGTTGACACTCAAGCTGGTGATGGAGTTACCAGACAATTGACCGCTAGTGTAAAACTGTTGGGCCAGACTGACATTCACACCAGAAATTACCGCCCAATTCAACCCGAAGATGGTACGGTCTGGATAAACACTATCTTTTTGGGAAGATAAGCTGAGTTCGTTTTGGGCTTGGAAAGTCAGGTTTTTAGCGATGGGAACTGTGAAACGCGATCGCAGTTGATCGGAATTACTATTGAGGGCGTTGGTGGAGATGCGGTCTTCGCGATCGCGATGAATCCAATCGAGATCGAAGATGGCACTACCCAAGCGTTGTTGAATCCCAGCAGTAATTGTCGTCAGGGAATTATCAACTTTACTCCCTGGTATGGCATCATTACGGGGTGCAAATAATTCTTCAAAAGTATCTAGCGGTTGGGGAGCAATTCCAAAATTGTCTTCGTGGTCGTATTGCACTCTGACATTGGTAGTCGGAGTAACTTTAGCTAGAACTTGGGCACCATAACGAGTTTGCCCCGGTACAAAGCTGACGGTGGCATTATTCGCAAAACCTGTATCGGCAAATCGATAATAAGCACGTCCTTGAATCCCATTGGCAATTTGTCCTTCAGCTTCCAAGCGATAGGCATCACCCCTAACCTTTCCCAGAACATCAGAATCGTTACTAGAATGGGCGTATTCTGCAATTAGCTTACCCTTGTCACCCAAAGCAATCAGCGCATCTGCGCCATACAGTTGAAAATCACGCACACCCTGATTTTCTTGAACGTAGGTTGCTCCAATCCAACTTTCTTGGTTCAGCTTGCGAGAAAGGTTATATTGCAAACGACCAGCAAAGATATTGCTATCAGAGTCTTCGCTTTCATATTGATAGCTAACAACAATCCGACGTACCAAGACTTGTCCAGTTTCATCGATATCAGTGCGAAGAATCGGTTCGCGGAATAATAAGGTACCGCGATCGTAGTCTATTTCGTAGTCTGGGCCTCGGTTAAGCTGTTTCCGTTCCAATACAGTACCAGGACGATTGAGTTCTTCTAACTCAATAAAGACATTTTCACTACCTGGTTGTAGGAGTCTGCGAGAGAGGAAATAATAACCACTAGTGCCATCAGGAGCAATGGTATCTCGTTGAAATCCTTCTAAGTTATTGCCATAGAAACCTGTAATTTGTAAGTTTCCTAAGTTGTAATTAGCTTTAAAGCCGTGGAGTTGACGGGTAATCGAAGTAAATTGCTGCGATCGCCGCGCAAATTCTTCTGTGTTATAGTCACCCCACATGGCAAAATCAGGGGAAGATCCAGGTATACCGGTTGAGCGCTCGAAACGCAGAAACACGCTGTCAATGGAAGGAGCCAGCACATCAACTTTCGAGCTATCGCCATAGACAGGATAGTTTTGCTCGCTAAATTGGTAAGTTCTAAACAAGCGATTATCACAGTTACAATCTTCATTTAGGTTACGAGAACTGTTATATGCGCCTGTAAACAACCACTCCCCAATAGTACCTGTGGCAAAGATCGCTGAATGAAAATCTAATTGCGTTCTATTGTCTTTGTCGGGAGGGATGAAATCACGAAAACTACCGTAATAATTTGTACCTCTAGCCCCCAGACGTAAATCTATAACCCCAGTGAGCAAACTCGGACGTAGTGCCGTTTCAAATTGCAACTGGGTAAAGGCTTCTAAATTATTAACGATCGCTCTAATTGTGACAGTTTCTGCTTTTAGTTGCGATCGCAACGTTACTGTAAATTGTCCTCCTTTAGCCTCCACTTGAAATCCAGGTTCATCGGGTTTGAAATCTTTCCCCACAAAATCCCCAGCAGTAGGTATCAAAGTCACAACGGCATCATAATTAGACCGATTGCCACTTGCATCCAGTAGTTGACCCCGGATTGTAGCGGTAGAACGTCCATCAGCTGGGATACGAGACTCAACAGTTTCCAAAGTTAGTTGCTGTGGCGCTCCCCGGACAGCGACCTGCACTGTTACAGGCGGTTCCTTTCTCCCAACAAAATTTGCAGAGATCGTATTTTGACCTTCTTGTAACGAAACACCATACCATGTCTGCGTTACTAAGTTACTACTCGCATCAGTTTCCGTCCGCCCCACTAAGGAAGGATCTACCAACACCCCATTTACCCGCAGTTCCACTTGACTACCAGCAGGAAACTGCACAATCACCGTAGTAGCTTGTACATCTACAACACTGTCAGCCGTCGGAGTCAAGATTTTGATTCCTGTAGAAATCGGTGGAGGTGAAGACACAGGCATATTTTCATTCACCCCTTGTCCCTCCTTCCCCCCATCCCCGCGTCCCCCCGTCCCCGCGTCTCCCTGTCCCCCGATCCCCACGTCCCCATTAGCAATTTTGCGTAAGCCTCTGGGCAAACCTACAGAACTTGCTGGTTGAAATGGTTGTATTTCTCTTGAAGATTGCTCTTTCTTATTTTCGATTCCTGCAATTTTGCGTAAGCCTCTAGGCAATTCCACAGAACTTGCTGGTTGAAATGGTTGTATTGGCTGGACATCTGAAATTGAACTAACACTAACCGATGCTAAAGAAACTGACGGCAATTCAACAGGCGTAACCTCTTGGCTAGAACTTCCCAATAAACGATAAGAATTTAGCCGTTGCTGAATTCTTCTCTTAATCTTTGCGCCTTTGCGCGGCAGTCGCTTCAAGTCTCTTAACCCGCCCAACGCCCTGCCTTGCCTTTGCGTGACCTTTTCATCTCGCGCATCACCAACCCTAGAATTCACATCCATACTTTTTTCAACCACTTTATTTTCAACTGCTCGACCTTGGTCACCTTTCTCTGCTTGCAATAACAGGTTTTCATTACTAACTTCTGCTTTGACTATGGCCGGATACAAAATGAGGCTGAGAGCTATCGGCATCGCCCCCATCAACCTCAAGTTGAAAATAGTTGCACGGTGCAGTCTGGGTTTCATTTCTTGACTGGCTCCTGAAATGTGGGGGTGACACCGAAGTTCATACGTACCAAGCCACCTGGTTCTAAATGCACTAGGCGAGATTGGCTATTGCGTTCGCGGAATTTTTTGTTGGGAGCTAAATTGTAACCAGGTACACTGCTGAGGTCTAGAACGCCCGTGTGGTATCCAGGTAAGACATTAGCTAAAGAGAACAAACCATTGGGATCTGTAGTGATGCGGTTACCGTCTTCTAGAAAAACCACTGCATTTGGTATTCCAGGCTCACCACGCTGTTGTTCGCCATCAAAGTTTTTATCAACAAACACCCGACCGATAATCGTGCCACAATCAGAAACGATTCCTGGACGAATTTTCAGTTGGTGCGTTGCTGGGCCATCCTTAGTGCTAAAACGGTTATCAGTTCGTTGGGCATTAACGATCGCACTGTTGCGACCACTACCACGCAAAGCATCAGCTGTTAATTGAGCAGCGTAGGCAATATTCAGGACTTTCCCTGTAGGAATCGTCATGTCTGTCTGGAATATCGCCGTGTTTCCATTTCGTTCCGAGGTGATAGCAACCGGTGTACCATCCATCTCTCCCTGCACAGATTTCGGCAAGAACTGGAATCCTAAAGGGAGGTTATCCGTGATAACTACATTGTTTAAACCAACATCAGCGAGATTTTTTACCGAGAGGCGGTAAATTACCGTATCTCCAGGTTCCGCAGTAGCGCGATCGCCTGTTTTAATAATCTGTAACTGATTGGCTTGACACAAATTGGTAGTAAATTCAAAGGCTAATAAATCCAATCCCACTACTTCTGCATTGGGAACTAAAACAACTGTTTGCTCTACTCTAGTTTCACCTGTAAGACTGATTGGTTGTCCATCCAAAGAAGTAGCGACATATTGCACAACATCATTACTATCTTTGGCAATAATTTCAATCTTGACGCGCCGTTGTCTGTAGATGGAATTTGATGGTGGATTGACTACAAAAATATAGGTTTTACCCGGCTCGGTTTGACCTTTGTTTGGATCTAGTAAAAAATTGTAGACACCAGCAGGATTATTTGTAATGAAATATGGATTACTATTTTCAATATTTGGCGATTTTCCCCCAGGCACATTGTTATTAGGAATATCCGGTAACTCTGTGCGAGTCAAAGCAGCTAAACTGCCCAATTCTGTGCCCGTCGGGTCGCTAGGGTTAAGTTCATATACCCCAACTGAAAAACCTGTATAGTCCGGTAAAAGTGTACCAGCACAACCTAAAATCCTTCCTAATGGGTCAAGTAATGGGCTAGGAGTAACGTTAAGCTGACTAGAACTTCCTTGATATTGATAGTTACTAGCTGGGTCTGTATAAGTATAAGTAGCTTGATTTGTGATTGGGGAAGATGCAACTTGACTATTATTTTGTTGGGCTGTCGCTGATATAGGTAAACTAGTATAAAAAAAGCTTCCCAGCAGAAGACTTGCTGTTAATCTTTGCCACCAGCTACTACTAAAATTAATTTGTTTTTGTTTTTGAGGACGGCTCACTGAACACATCTCCTCTCGATGGCAAGCTGATTGTTAATAAAAAAATTATCAAAACAGAATTCAGGATTCAGAATTCAGAACTCAGAATTCAAGGATCAGAATTGAGAATGAATTCGACTGTCAGATAGCACAGTGATAGCGGTTTCTAACTGCATAAAATTGAAAATTTGGTGGTTTAAAATCATTAGTGATCTAAATTCCTAGTGCAGTTTATTCTGAATTCTGTATTCTTCTTTCAATCAACGCACTTGGGTTTGATAAGTCGCCTTGACTGTCGTCTTTGCTGTAACTGACGGAATCTGTAAACGGATGTGGGTGTAAGCAATGGCTGGCGCTGGTTTAGTTTCCACTTTGCCGTTAGGAACAGTAACTTTAACGGTGGGATTTTCGACGAAGCTACGCCCACCATCAATGCTATAAGTAATTTTTCCATTATTAGTTACATTTGCAGATTTAAGTACGTAGAACATTCCTCTAGGAATGGGTTGATTCAGAGTCAAATTTTTCACTGGGTGATCGCTCTGATTTTCGCCACTCAAGGTATACCTCAATACATCACCTGGTCGCACCACAGCTTGACCTTTCAAAGGTTCCCATTTCTGGCTTTGTTTACCCTGCCGATCTTGAGCCACCACTAGCTTTTCAGCTTGTAAACGCAATTGAATTTGCGCTTGAGTTTTGATATTTTGAGCGTAGGCACTTCCTGAATGCCAAATATTTCCAACTCCTGGAAATTGAACCAAAAATGGAGATATAGCTATTAGCGCGAACGCACCGAAACCTGCAATAGAAGCACCTTTAATCATAAATAAGTTCTAGATTCTTGATTGTTGACTTATATTTCCCTGCTTTTGCTAATAAATAGTCACCCCCTCTTACTTGAGCTTGTGGGGGTGAAGTCAACTGGTTGCCGCTATAACGCAAATGTCCCCACTGCCAACGAATTAGTTAACTCTGCGTTGGAAAGTAAATGTTCTTTGAATACCCGGTGCGATAACGCCAGTTACAGTATCTACATACTTAGTAACATCAGTGTTTACCGTACTTCCGGTTTGGTCGATGCCAGAGCTATTAGCTGGATTACCGCTGAAGAATTGAATGGTTGCGCTCCCAGAATCTTTAGCTGAACCAACAATATTGCTGGTATCAATTTGGCCGCTGTTATCGTTGTCTTTCGCCCAGTTGTTGGGGCTTTGCGTACCATCTTCAATAATCACAACTTTGTCAGCATTCAAAATCACGTTACCAGTTCCAGACTGAGGATCGGAAATGTTAGTGTACTGAATTTGATACTCAATAATATTTCCTGGTGCAGGCCTCTTCGGATCGGTACTGAAGGTACCATCATTTCCTTGGACTACAGGCCCGCTTCCTTGGAGAACTCGTGATACTTTCAGCAGTTTCAAGTAGCCAGTGTAGACGCGATCGATAGTGATGTTGAATGAATCAAAGTTATTGTCGTTTCCAGTATCCTTAATTCCATCACCGTTACTATCCGTCGTGTAGTTGTCAATAGAAGCAATGATGGGTACTGGGAAGCCTCTATTAATATCAGTGGATAACTGCGTACCTGCGGGTAAATCAACTTCTACACCATAGTTAATAGTTGTATTAGGAGCAAAGTTAGGGATTGTTATTGGTGTACCAGATGGTGTAAACACTCCATTATTGTAAGTATAAACAGCAGACTGGCTATTATAGGTAATAGTCACCTTCGTACCATTCGGTAAATCTCCTAGATTTGTTGGTGGTGTTGGTTCTATCTTCAAAACGCCTGGGTCAGTGCCACTATTTTTAACTGTGTTGGTAAAGCCAACTGACTGAGGATCGAGCGTACTACCAGGTACTGTACCCGCAGGAACGAGAGAAGATTTATTCGTGAAGTCATCGTTGGTTCCACCTGATGGCCCAGTAGCATCTGGGGCATTTTGCGGCCCGTTGAGTATCGCTGAGGCTACAGGTGCTTGTAGTGTAAAGACGTTTGCCTCACCTCCTGGTGTACCATCACCACTGTTGTTGTTACCCGTGTCAGTTCCAGTTTCCGGAGATGTTGGAGTATTAATATAGCCATCATCAACGCTGCCCTCTGGTAGAGTATTGGGAACACCATCGCCGTTGTCATCTGTACCCGCAGGAGGTGTCATATTCCCTGGTGGACCATTGTAGTTGCTGGGATTTTGGTCGCCGGATTCGTCGTATACTGGAAAGTTACTGCCGGGTGTTTGACCAAATAATTGGGCGATGTTAGCGACGGTTAAGGGTGAAGTTGCAGTTGATTCAACAGCTAGCTGAATTGAGAAGCCATTGACTGTTGTACCAGGGGCGATGGAACTAATAGTAGCTGGAATATTGATAAAACCAATGCGAGTGACTGAGGCTAAGGGTGGTGCTGTGGTAGTCCAACTAGCTGCATTCGCATCAATTCCAATTGCCGTAGTGGTATAAACAGTTTGCCAACCAGGCGGTGGAGTTGGCGCTACTGCCAAATCTGTACCAGCAGGAATGGCATCAGAAACCAAGATATAAGTACCAGCAACACCATTAACATTGATGCTTGTGCCCGTCAAAGCTGCTGGTGTAATTCCCTGTCCTGTGGGATCGTTAGACTCAACTCGCAAACTCAAATCGTAAGTCAGCTTGTCATCTGTAATTACAGTCGTGCCAGCATTGTTATAGCCGCTGCGAATCTTCAGAACGGTGGCTAAAGTGTAGGTCTTCACTGTTAAACCAACCTGAATTTGCTGGGTGGCGCTAGCTTCCCGTGTACCGTTAACTGGTGCCCCAGCTACCTCATTAGGAGTGCCATCGGGATTATCTGCGGTATAAACGTCGCCACCATCAGGACTCCGCAGTTGATTTTGAGCGCCACCAGGAGTGTTACCAAGGGTAACGGTAATTACGTCATTAGTTTGAGCGCCAGCCTGTACAGTAACTGGCACACGCACCAATACCGTACCACCAGGCGAAACCGAGGGCGTGAATACCTCAGTGCTAGTGATATTTTGCCAGTTTTGACCGCCGTCAGTACTGTATTGGAGGCTATTAGGTGTTCCACCTGGTAAAGTTCCAGAAACTGTACCCGGCCCGGTTGTTGTAGCTAAGTTAGGAATCCGGAATTGGGTGGGGTCGTTACCTACATTCGTCAGAGTGTAGGTGTAGATAAGTAAGTCACCAACCTGGACTGTTGTATTGGTTGGGCTAGAAGTGGCATCTGTGACGCCAGAAGCACTGACCGTGATACCAGCAACTTCGGCTACGGTAACAACTACAGTGTTGGAAGTAGCGTTGATTGTTGTCCCTGGACTGTTGGGATCTTCGTAGGTTGCTGTAGCTGTGTTACTGATAGATGTACCCGCAGTAGTTCCCTCAGCTAATACAGGTGCAACAAATTGGAAAAGGCTACCAGTTAATAATGCTGTTGCTACTAAGGATTGATAGCAGTGAGACTGCTTGTTTACAAATTTATTTTGTTTTACCATAGGTTTTGTTTGTTTGCTGAACTTGTGTCCTGAGTTTTCAAGAGGATAAAGTTCGGCAATTTTTTAAAGAATTACCGATGATATTTGCTTAAAACTTTAATGTTTTGGGAATGCAGACTTGAGGAGTTAAAGCAAAATTGCTGAATTCTCCGAATCAGAATTCAGGAATAAAACACCCTTAACACCTGGTTTTGAGACCTAGTTTATGTATTTCAAGCTTCTTGAATCCTGTCAGTTATTGACACTCCTCACCAAGTATGTTGAAGCAATACTTTCAAATAATTCGCCGATCTGAATTTGCGATCGCCCTTGATAATCAAGGCTGGTAATCACAAGTATGGGGAACTTACTGTTGCGTATTGCCGAATTGTTTATGCAAGTAGAAATGTAACTTTTGCTGCAAAAAAAGTCTACCGTATAAATAAGTAACTTGTCTGGCGGTGAATGAGTGGATCAAAGATTAAAATTCAACTTTATTGTTGCAACATATATAGTATTTTTATCTTGAATTCAAGATAAAAAACACTAAAATCTATATTTTAAAAGACTTTTGGCTGTTTGTTGTTATATATTTACTCTACTGTATAAAGCCATTTGAATAAATTCTGTAAGCAATTTAGATCGCTAAAAAGTGAAGATCGTTCAGATAGATGCAAATTATTCATACCTGAAATGCAATTTAATCATAACTACTAACAGTATTAAAACTGAATCACTGAAGTTCTTATCTTGTTTTGTAACTACAAATAACTAAGTGTAAATACTAAAGACAGGAATTTATTAACCTTAAAATTTTACAAAAATTATTACACTCACTACTAAACATACCCGACTATTTTTATCGGGTATGTTTGACTGGTATTTTTACTCGTGTTACCATCAGGCGACAGTTGATGGACAGACAGGGAAAGCTAGTTTATGACTCAGGCAATCACAACCCAATCCCAAGTCAGTAATGCCACATTTTTTAAAGCCTTGAAGTGTAAGGAATGTGGTGCTGAATATGAACCCAAAGCCAGTAATGTTTGTGAGTTGTGCTTCGGGCCCTTGGAAGTCAAGTATGACTACAGCGCTCTGCGTCAGACCGTTACTCGTGAAACAATTAAAGCCGGTCCTAATTCAATTTGGCGCTACCGTCCCTTTTTACCTGTCGCAACTGACAATGTTATAGATGTGGGAACTGGTATGACTCCCTTGGTTCGTTCCCACCGTCTTGCCCGTCGCCTGGGCCTAAACAAGCTTTATATTAAAAATGATGCCGTGAATATGCCCACCCTCAGCTTTAAGGATCGGGTGGTGTCAGTCGCCCTCACCAGGGCACGAGAGTTGGGTTTTTCCACTGTTTCCTGCGCCAGCACTGGTAACTTGGCAAATTCTACAGCAGCGATCGCCGCTCACGCCGGTTTAGACTGCTGTGTATTCATCCCCGCAGATTTGGAAGCTGGTAAAATTCTCGGTAGTCTAATTTATAGTCCCACCCTGATGGCTGTAAAAGGCAACTACGATCAAGTCAATCGTCTGTGTTCAGAAGTTGCTAATACACATGGTTGGGGATTTGTCAATATCAATTTGCGTCCCTACTACTCTGAAGGTTCCAAAACCCTGGGCTTTGAAGTTGCAGAACAACTCGGTTGGGAACTACCCGACCATATTGTTGCTCCTTTAGCTTCTGGTTCTCTGTTTACAAAAATATATAAGGGTTTCCAAGAATTTGTAGAAGTTGGTTTGGTAGAAGGTAAGAACGTCCGTTTCAGCGGCGCTCAAGCTGAAGGTTGTTCGCCTATCGCCCAAGCATTTAAAGAAGGGCGCGACTTTATTAAACCAGTGAAACCGAATACAATTGCCAAATCAATTGCGATCGGTAATCCAGCAGACGGCATTTATGCTGTAGATATAGCTCAGAAGACTGGTGGTAACATTGAATCAGTCAATGATGCAGAAATTATTGACGGCATCAAGCTACTGGCAGAAACCGAAGGCATCTTCACAGAAACAGCGGGTGGTACAACCGTAGCTGTGCTGAAAAAATTGGTAGAAGCTGGCAAGATCGATCCAGATGAAACTACCGTGGTTTACATCACTGGCAATGGACTCAAAACCCAAGAAGCAATACAAGGCTACGTTGGCGAACCCTTGACTATTGATGCGAAACTCGATAGTTTTGAACGGGCCCTAGAGCGATCGCGTACTCTGGATCGCTTGGAATGGCAACAAGTCCTCGTTTAATTATGAGTTATGAGTTAGGAGTTATGAGTTTTTTTATTCCTCACTCCTCACTCCTCACTCCTCACTTTTTCACTCTTAACTTTCTATTCTTATGGCGGTAACAGTCTTAGTTCCTACAGCTCTTCAACAATTTACTAATAACCAAGCTACCGTAGAATCCAGTGGCAACACCATTGCTGAACTTGTGGATTCATTAGAACAAAGCTTTCCTGGCTTCAAATCACGATTGTGTGATGAAGAAGGAAAGCTACGGCGGTTTGTGAATTTTTACCTGAATGACGAAGATATTCGCTTTTTAAAAGGCGCAGATACACGCCTCAATGATGGTGATGAAGTAAGTATTGTCCCTGCTGTTGCTGGTGGTTAATAGTGAAGATACAGCAGAATTCAGAATTCGCATAGTTTCTCTGCTTAGCTACCAGACATAGATAGTTTACTTCACGCTTATTAAAATCTGTTGTATCTACCTAAATTTAGCAAATGATATAGATGTCGGCTTGCCGTAATTGGCAGGCTTATTTTTATTCATGTCAATCTAAAATCTGTCTTGAAAAGTTCAGATGTCTGACGACAATCCGCCCTTCGGACTTCTACGCCGGAAGCCGGCGCTCCGACGCAAGACCACAGGAACACACTGGCTCAACTTTTGTCTCCGACACGCTACGCGAACGCAAAATCTAAAATTCCTTAGCTAATTACAAATAGTTTTGACCGATAAAGATTCATGATATCAAGTTCGGATAATCACTTAATTATTAAAATTTCTCCGCGTCCCCGCGTCAGTCCTAATGATAAGTCTTCACCCGAACATGATATGATACAAGCCCTCCGAAGTTTGGATGCCTGGGTTGGGCTGCACCAACGGAGGAAGCCTCCGCTCCAACTTCTCTCTAAATTTATTTATGGGGATTATTAATTTTGAATTTTGAATTTTGAATTTTGAATTCGGAGCAAAGCGACGTGACTGTGCCTTGATGCTCTATCTCGTTACATCTTAGCCGTGATTGCAGAGCATCAATCTTTTGTAAAAGCGACATTCCCCACACTATAGAAATTGCCAATTTGATGGTCATACCCAGAAGCAAAAGTGCCACGATTCTGGAAGATCTTCTTTGTTGAGCAAGCCTTTTTTGTTCTTCTGCAAGTCGCGCTTCGACCTCTTTGGCACGTTCGACCTCCAATGCTTGCTGCACTTCTCGTCGGTCTAATTCTTCACTAGCAGCTAAAAATCGATAATCTAAGTTGCTCAAGCTTTTGCCACTTGCCCAAGTTTGGGCGTCAATTAAAGCTTGACCGCGCAATAAGCGAGATTCATCTTCTTGCTTTGAGGCTACCCATGCATTGAAACTTTCATAGTAGGGCCGCAAGTTAGCTAATTTTTTCCCAACCCATTCTAGACTGAAAACTTCTTCATAAATGCGGTTTTTGATTTGGAGAAAACCTTGCTTTTTAATTACCAAACCAGATAGTAACAGTTCTACCTGTTCTCGACTATCATCAATTGGTACTTTAACTCCTTGGAGGATTTGCTGATAAATTCCCAGTAATCTGGCGGCAAATTGTTCGTTTCTGAGAATGCGATCGCGAATTGTCCTCAGATGTTCTGGTTCATCTTGGGATTCCCATTTCTCGATGATATGCGATCGCACTACATTTTCTATCCAAAATTCTTCTGTACCAGGGGGAATTTTGAGCTTTCTACCCAAATCATCTTGAGATAAATTGACAAGCAGCCGACACAGCTTTTGGGTCAAAAATGGTTGTCCTTGTGTCCAGGACAAGATTTCTTGCAACACTTTCTGGGGATGATTACCTTGAATATCCAGCCCCAAAGCTAATGTTTGAGCTTCTTCAAATGTGAAACCATTTACTTCTATAGCTTTACCAATATTAAATGGGGTAGTATGATTTCGATATAAAATTAAGTCTGAAGGTGTGGCAACGCCAAAAATTGCAAATGTAATTCGATTATACTCTGGATTGATTGCTCTTTGGTTGTAGCAAAACCTAATCAAGCTAAAAAAGTCATCAACTGAGAAATCTAAGCCCA
Organism: Nostoc sp. CCY 9925; assembly: GCF_963920935.1. Taxonomy (NCBI): domain Bacteria; kingdom Bacillati; phylum Cyanobacteriota; class Cyanophyceae; order Nostocales; family Nostocaceae; genus Nostoc; species Nostoc sp. CCY 9925. Next base: position 18,657 of record NZ_CAWUDO010000070.1, read on the forward strand.
GAATACTATCAATTTCATCAATAAAAATAAACAATCTTTCGTCAGGAAACTGAGGTAACAGTATTTCTGAAATAAACTGACTGAGTTTTTGAACCAAAGAAATATCTTTTTTTTCTTGCCACCAGGTTTTTAAATTAACTTTTCCTAACAGTTGAAAACCTAACCATAAATCGCCTGCTACTCCCTTGTACCACTGTTCTGGAGTGATATTGTCACAACCAATGTTGGTCATATCAACGGTGGCACATCGAAAGCCCTCTTTTTGTAAGCGATGTTTTGTTTTCACCATCAATGAGGATTTACCCATTTGCCTACAGCTCAGGATATAGCAAAATTCACCCTGTTTCAAGGCATGGTAAAGTTCCACATCTGCCTTACGCTCAACATAGCTAGGAGAATCACTGGTGAGGGTACCACCAACTTGGTATCTATAATTGTTCATTTCATTGAAAATTTAAATTAAAAAAAATTTGTTCTCGAACTAGAGAAATTTTGATTGAATAGACCAAAGTATGTTAGCATATCTGTCCTTATCTATACTCTAGAATAATTTTATTTTTAAAGGGTGTATTCCATTCAATTGAAAACCGCCGTCAATCAATAAATTTGTATAGGGACTTTCGAGTAAATCCATATAATAATCGACTCTTCTTATGAAGAATCCAGAACTCAGGAGAGGCGGTCCAGTGTTGGGAGTTTCCCATATAAGTGATTGCCGTACAGAACTCATGCTAAATTCTGTAGGCCTGGGTAACACCGCAGCTGTAGCGACTGAAGGTCTGAATATTGATTTCAAACGTTTGATAGGTCGATTATTCTGAATTCTGACTCCTTTTTCTTATTTCTGCCGAGAGTTTATCAGAACTATTAGCATCCTGAGTGCCTTCCTAGTTGTTGGCTGAAATAAAGACGATATAACTCACAGCCCCTTCGGGGCGGGAACAGGCAGAAGAATTAGCCTCGAATATGGGTCATAAGCCCTTATTAAGAATATACAACTCCAAAAAATACTTGGAATTGGAAACAGAAAAAGTCAATACTCTATTATTAAGAAAAACTTGCAAATGAAGTGATTTTTTTCAATACCTCATTAAATAGGCAGGCAATAGGCAATACTAAAAAAGACAGGTATCTAAATTGTTACGAATGATTAAGTAGGGCTATATGCTATTTAACTTCGTTAGCAATAATTCCAATTAAATTCAACTTACTCAAAATTTCAATAGCTTGAATCAATTGAGCTTGCTTGACTTTACCCATGCGCTCTACCATAACGATCGCGTTGCAAAAAGATGCAATAATCCTGGCATCAACGGTGGCTAAAATTGATGGAGCATCTATGAGCACTAAATCATAATTTTCTTCAAATAGCTCAATTAATTCTTTCATTCTCTGAGAACTCAGCAACTTCACTCTATCTTCTGTAATCGAGCCAGCAGTCAAAATATCAATGAATGGGTGAATGGGCTGAATATAATCTTGAAAATTACTAGTTGTCTCATCAACTAATAACAGAGATAGTCCCCAATCATTAGAGAGTTCTAATACTTTGTGCAGGTTAGGATTCTGCAAGTTAGCATCAATTACTAATACACGTCGATGCATTCGTGTAGCACTAGCCACTAGCCCTAAAATTAAAGTTGTCTTTCCTTCGCCTGGTAGTGTTGAAGTCAACATCAATGACTTGAAAGGCAAGGGATATTTTAATATTTTAATGTTTTGGTAGATCATGTCCAAAGTTTCATGGACAGGTAAATTGGCGCTGGCTTCTACCATAGCGGGAGCTAAACTGCGCTGCTGATTCCAAGACAGATTTAAAAGACGCTTTTTACTATGAGGCCATCGCAATTTTGGCACCGTTCCCAATAGGCGCAGATTTGTCAGTTTTTTTAAATCTGCGGCACTGTAAATAGTGTCATTAAGTTTCGACAAAATCAAGGCTGCTAAAATACCTAAAAGCGGCCCAATTACTCCTCCCCCAAGCAAATATAATAATCTATTATTCCCTATATAAGTACCCAAAACAGGTTCTTCCAAAACTTGCCAGTTATATCCTTCCTGAGAAATTTTCATTCCTAAGGACTGTTGTGCCTGAAGCAGTTGTTCTAGGCTTTGATGACTAGTTTCTACCTTTTGCCGCAGACGATTATATTCCGCTGTTAAGTTGGGATATCTGCTTAATTCAGAACGAATTTGCTGTTCTGATTGCACTAAACTTTTTTCATTAGCAGTTAGTCCTAAAACATTTGTTTGTAACAGAACTAATTCGTCTACTAGCTTGGGATCAACTTCTACCATGCCGGCTTTTACAAGTTTTTCGTCCTTGCCACCATTGGTAAGATTTTTTACTTCTTGCCGTAACAATGTTAGTTGGTTTTGGCGTTGCTGTTTGAGTTTTTCCACTGATGGATAATCATCTGTATAACGCAACCGTTCCTTAGCCAGCGCTAGTTCAGTTTTTTGAATTTCATTTAATAGTATTTGGTAACGGCTTGATTGATTTAAACGAGAAGAAATTTGGGCATTTTGTTGGGAAGAAGCTGCTATTTCTTGTTGTAGGCTATCGTAGCGAGCGTTGACATCTTGAAGTTGGGCGCGAGTGGTTTGTAGCTGTTGTTGAATATCAGCCAAAGATTGTAGCAGGATTTTACTTTGTGCTTCCGGATCGACTAAATTATGTTTTTTGCGAAACTGTTCTAAATTTTTATCAGCTTGACTGACCTCTTTTTTGATTTCGGGTAGGCGGGTATTCACAAAAGCCAGTCCCCGATCTAAACGCTCTTTTTGTTGTTCTGTGTTATAGTTTTGATAAACTTTTTGTAAAGCTTGAAGTACTCTTTGTGCTTTAACTGGATCGTCATCATTAAAAGAAACTTCAAATACTTGACTAAAAACTGTTTTTGCTCCTATATTTGCCTCTTCTTGGGTGACTTTCAGAGGTGCTTTTTTGTTGTATTCTTTTTGACCTTTGAGATATTCTAAGGTCATATTCGGATAATCAGAATGAAGTAAATCTACAGCTTTCTGAAGTAGCTTGGAACTCAGCATGAGCTTCATCTGAGTATTGTAATCAATAGTTTTAGTGTCTGCCTCTTGTGTGATATTATTTGACTGTGCCTCTTGAGATAAATTGGAACTCACCAGTATTTGCATGTAGCTTTGATAATTAGATTTGGCAGTGACAGCAAAGATGCTGGCAACTGACATAACTAAACAGGAAACTCCCAAAATCACAAAGCGTTGACGAAGCAAAATAGTAGGTAGTTGTCTGATGTTAACCCTGCTTTGTACTGAGGTGATAACTTGTTGGTCTTGATTCAGACTAGTTTTAACCACTATCAAACTCCTCTAATATGGAAAGAATTTATTTCTAAGATTGTGAGAAACATTTTTTAAATGAATTTTTACACCTACGCTCTACAAAAAAATACTTAATTATTGCCCAGAAATTAAACCACTTAAAATGATCTTATGCCAACTAAGGTTTTCATGTTCATCAATTCATGCATATAAATTTCAAATCAGTACTAGAACAACAATTTTTCAATAAATCTTTATTTAAAGAATAAAAATCTTGATAAAAAATTAATGATTTTTCTGAATTATTTAACTAGACGCTGTTGTAATTTAGCACATTATTAATAGCTGGTAAGGTTACTTTTTTAACCTAGGACTTACGCACACTCCACGATTCTTCTCTACGAGACGCTGCACGTTAGCGAAGCCTCTCTTAGAGAAAGCGTTCTTGGCGTCTTCTCTACGAGAAGGCAAGGCGGTTCGATAAATTAAGTTTTTAGAGACTTTTGCGTAAGTCCTACTTGTAATATAAAAAATATTTGGATAAAAATCTTTAGATCGTAAGAGATTTCGGTATTTTTTAAATAGCAATAGAATTCTTACACTGTAAAGATTTTAACAGAAATAGCCCTTTGCGAGATCGTTCTTGAAATTTGCCACTGCGTCACATATACAATTGCTTCGACTGCTATAAATTATTTTTATGGCACTCCAGGCACAGTCGCTCATCAAGAAACAGTGCGGTTTTGGATCTTGCCAATAATATCAAGTTCGGATAATCACTTATTATTAAAATTTCTCCGCATCCCCGCGTCCCCTTCCGCGTCAGTCCTAATGATAAGTCTTCACCCGAACATGATATAACTCACTGCTTCAGCAAAATCAAAAATCTAAAATTCACACGCTGACTTTGGTTAACTCCACTTCGCGCCGCCTGGGTACTTCATGAATCATGAAATCATAAGCCATGTCAGTACTCTTAAAAATCGCACGGGCTTCTTGAAGCAGATCTTTTAACTCTAAATTATTTCCAGGAGCATAGCGGGGACTAAAATGGGTCATAATCAGCCGATGTGCGCCAGCAGCTAAAGCTGTTTGGGCTGCCATTGTGCTTGTGGAATGCAATCGTTGAAAAGCCATGTCTGCATCCTGATGGGAAAAGGTGGCTTCGTGAATTAATAGATCTGCATCCTTCGCTAATTCCACTGCGCCATCACAAAAAACTGTGTCTGTACAATAGGCAATCTTGCGACCAATTTCTGTAGGGCCGCACAATTGAGCACCATGAATTACACGTCCATCCTCAAGGGTTACTGTTTCACCGCGCTTGAGTTGACCGTAAATCGGGCCGGAAGGAATTTGCAAGGCTTTGGCTTTTTCGATATCAAAGCGTCCTGTGCGGTCTTTTTCGGCTACGCGATAGCCGAAAGCTGTGATCCGGTGATGTAAATTACCGCAGCTAACGGTGAAGTCATTATCTTCATAAATTACCCCTGGACGGATGGCATGGACTTTAATGGGATAGGAAAAATGTGTGTGGGAATAGCGCGAGGCGGCTTGAATGTATTCATTTAATCCAGGTGGCCCGTAGATGTCAATTCGTTGTACATTTCCAGCCAAGCCGCAAGTAGCAAGAAGTCCCATCAAGCCAAAAATGTGGTCGCCGTGCATGTGGGTGATAAAAATTCGGGAGAGTTGGCTGATTTTTAGTTCACTCCGCAAAATTTGATGCTGAGTGCCTTCGCCACAGTCAAATAACCATAGTTCTGCCCTTTGGGGTAATCTCAGGGCGACGCTGGAAACATTGCGCGATCGCGTGGGTACACCGGAACTCGTCCCTAAGAATGTTATCTGCACAGCTTTCTTTAGTCTTCCTCTTGCTCAAGTTGCAGCTCTATGTTTCTATAGTGGCATGGTTGATGAGCAAAATACTTTTTAGAGCTAACACTTTGGTTAATTTACCAGATTGAGTAAAAGGGACTGGGGCATTGGGAGTGTTTGAGGAGTTATTATTCGCAGCTGTGCCCCTCATATCCCCCATCCGCAATTTCCAGGCCCTTTTATCTTGAGACAATCCATCCAACTATGAGCAGAAATTCAATAGATAATCGCAAAAAATTGGTTGCTCTTAGACATACTCATTTTCAGAAACATTTACCTCTAAATCACCAGTTGATTGATTTAGTAGGGGATATAGATAGCCACACATTTTTAACCAACCCTGCCTCTCAGAACATTTTCCTCTACCTGACAGAATACGTGAAGGCTGTTTTGGAGTATTGGTTTGGGTCAAGTTCGGATAAAATACGCGTTCTTGATTGGGGATGTGGGAAAGGACATATTTCTTTTTTAATGCGTGAAATGGGTGTACAAATTGCTAGTTGTGATGTGCGCGGTGCTGATGATTCAGCTTTCGATCAGATTACACCAATCATCGAAAAAGCATCTCTAAAAGTTGTCGCCCTAGAACATCCGTATTTACTCCCCTTCAACGATGCAAGCTTCGATGTTGTCTTAAGTTTTGGAGTTCTTGAACACGTTTCTAATGACCTTGCTTCTCTTGGTGAGATTCATCGAGTCTTGAAACCATCAGGCCTTTTCTTTTGTTTTTTCTTGCCTTACTATCTTTCTTGGACTCAGCGTTTAGCCCATTTGCGGGGAGACTTTTACCATGACCGTTTGTATTCCCAAAAAATGGTAAAACACCTCCTCAAGCAAACTAATTTTGAACTCCTTGACCTTTGGCATAGGCAACTTTTACCTAAAAATAGTGTTTCATATCCTAAATATCACGTGTTTGAATTTGTAGACCAATGGTTAACTACAAATACACTGCTGAAATATACTGCAACTAATATTGAGTTTGTCGCTGTTAAAAGTTAGGTTCCTTGATTCCTGACTCTTGTTATAGTTGATTTTGCCAATAAGCCAGTCGTGTTTGAAGAGTGCTGATATGGATAACATGCCGTTCAACTAAAGTTTTTAGTTCTCGCGCTCTTGCAGTACAATTTTGTTTATAGGCTAATGCCTGACGAACTCGATCCTCACGAGAGTTTTTGAGGGCAATTTGAATTTCTTTTTCCCAAGCGATCGCCAAAGCTTTAAGGCGATCGCAATCTTTTTGAATAATTTCTTTTGCTGTATTGGACTCAGCAATAGCTTCATGTAAACTTTGAAGATAATAATTCCAGGTGTCTGCTAGCGCCTCAGTATTTTTAGTAGCTGGTTGGCTATTTGGGGAAGAGAAAGCTGATTTTCTTTGGGTAAATGAGTGATTTAATTCTACCATGTTTTTACCCCTTATTAATAGTTATTTTATTCAGATTAACCACTTTTCAATAATGTGGAAATCTTGTTTTCAGTATATAAAAACTCCATTAGGTAAATCATTAGCTTTTGGTGAAAAATCAATTACAGTATTAAGAATAAAAAATGATAGGTTTGTGAAGCGAGTTATTTCTATAAAATACATACGTTGAAGGTAAGTCACTATAAAATTATCGACGATTTTCTATATCTATCATTATTCATAATTATTTATGACAGTACCAAAATTTAGTTACAGGCCAAGACAATTCACAAATTGTTCCTCTAGAAGAAAGAGGCACTCGTTGAAATTTACCTTTGAGTTGCTTTGCTAAATTTCTAAACTGTTGAGTACCGCGGCCTTCGCGAGATGAATTAACACCCAAACCATCATCTATAATGCTCAAAGTGTACCAGCCTTCAGATGAAAAACAAGTGACTTCGAGGCGAGTTACTCCTGTGGCATGTTTACCGACATTGCACAAAGCTTCTTCGAGAAATCGGCAAAGTCCTTGCTTTTGTTCTATGCTTAAGTGTCGTTCATCTATCGGTTCAAAAGTACGAATTTTAACTTTGATAGTTCTAAAGCAAGGAAAGTCTCGCGCTAGCGTATGACTGTAAACTTGATAGAGAATTTCGTGTAAAGGATCTTGCAAATTTAAGACTAAAGTATTTCCTAAATAAAGGCTACTGTCTTTAGTTGGCGGTTCTCGTTGTAAAAAATCATAAATTCCTCGGAGTTCGTGGTTTAGTCTTTCAAGTTCTTTTTCGAGTTCTGGGAGTAATTCTTTGATTGGTAAGTCTTGACATTTAACCATTTTTAAAACTTTAGCGAGACTTTGCAATGGCCCATTGTGAATGGTTTCAAATGTGCGTTCAATAACATCTTGTCTAGCTTTAATTCCCGATCGCAAAGCTTTATCACATTGATATAAAGCAGTGAGTTCTATACCATTGATAGTTAAAACGATAATTGTAGGAATTACTGGAACCCACCAGCCCCAAGTTAAGAGAAAATAACAAGTGACCAATAAGCTAGAAGTTGTAGTAATCACAATTATGATATTTGCTAAAGGGGATTTACTCAATCGAGCGATCGCAATTCCTAAAAACCCCCAGGCAAAAATCCACAAATATTCCCATTCCTCTGACCAAGTATTTAAAAGTGGCCTGTCATCAAGCACTGCGCTAATAATTTGGCTAACAGCATGTGCTTGGATTTCTACTGTATGCACTGGTCTTTTTGGAGATTGGTGAGATGTAATTCTCGAAGTAGTTATCAAGTCTTTTCGTGTAGGGGAAGTTAAGCCGATAATTACAATGCGATCGCGTAACCATTGAGAATTAAATTTGTTGCTTTTAATATCATTTAAAGAAATAGTTCTAAATCTTTTTTGACCGCTACGAAAATTTAGCAGTATTTGAACTCCGGTGACATCAGTTCGGACATAGCCGCCAGAGTTAGAAACAAGTTTTGGTAGTGGAGTATTACCAAACTGAATTGTAGTGCGATCGCTAATACTATTTTTAAAGGTAATATTTTCATAAGCTAAATAAACTTCTGCTAAACGTAGAGATAAAGATAATTTTTCTCCATGAGATGTTCGTGTTATTAATAAACTTCGTCTTAATTTGCCATCAGTATCCGTAACTTGATCGCTAAAACCAATTTGTTCCATAGAAAAATTGGGTGGCGGAGCAATTTGCTTAGGTAATACTTTTTCAATGGCGATTAAATTTTTGATATTTTTAAAAGCTGCCAAAAGTTCTGTATGACCAGGGTTAACCGGAAAATCTCTATAAATATCAAGACCAATAACTCTAGGTTGACACCTGTGAATTTTCCACAGTAATGCTGCTAAATCTCTATCTGATATTGAAGAATCTATAAGGCTATCTTCTTGATTAATTCCCACAATTATAATTCGTTCATCTATAGGTTCCTCAGTACGTAGACGCAGGAAACTATCAAAAGCTAACCACTCTAAAGATTGCATTGAACCACTCAGACGAGCAACTATCACCAGTGCAATGACTACAATTCCTGGGAATGCACCTACACGCCAAATACGAATTTCTTCTTTTATTATTTTCCAAAGCCCAGGCCGCATAAGCTTTCCTCCTAGCCTTTAGCTATAAGTAATTAGGGACTAAACTTTAATAAATAAAAATGAAACCTTATTAAGTGTTAATGACAGAAACCCATTCAATTATGATAAAAACTAATCAATTAAACCTTCTTCTCTAGCCCGGATTTCAGTTTGAATACGAATATTTTTACCCTCATCAGGATAAACATTTAAAGCATCTTGTAGCTTACTCCAGTAATGACGCACCATGCGTTCAGATATACACATTCGTTCCGCAATAGTTTTGTCTTGTAATCCTTCTTCAAATGCTAAAGTCAATACTCTAAGCCACTCTGGTTTAAACTCTAATCCAGAATAAATTCCTTTAATATCTTTTGTATGAGTTAATCCCTGTAATGCCCAATCAACTCTGGTCAACATTTCTTGGGTGGAAAGACTTTTATCGGCGACTGTAAAACCTCCTTTATGGCTATCAATATCAGGTCTAATTCTCACTAATGTTCTCACATGAGCGGTTTGGACAAGAATATTCAAGTTGGGATAGTGTTTCATCAAAATTCGCAGTAGTTGAACACCCGTATCAGGTCGTGCTGTGATTCCATAATTTTCTGGAATGGAAAGATCCATAACTACAAGATCTAGCTGTAAACTACTAACTTGATTGAGAGCATTATTAGCATTGATAGCTGTGACAATTTCAGCACCAGGGTAATGTTTTTGTAAAATATCTACTGTTCCACTTAAAACTGACTCATGGTCATCAATTACTAAAATTTTCAGCAACGCTTTTTCGGACATTTCTTGTTTCATAATTCACAGCCTGCTGATTAAGTACATAATTAAAAGTTCTTGATAATTATCTACAATAACTAATTACCTTTGTTAAAATATAAAGAAATATGTAAATTGCTCAATATAATAATTACCAATAAAAATGCCAAGAAATCCTCAAGTTATTAGTTCTACTAAAACATTTACCTGAGGTTAGTAATCGAAAACTTTCACAAAGATAATTTAATTCCGGTAGTGTAGAGTGAAGAAAAAATGTAGACACATTAGAATACGTGATTTCTACAATTAACTTTCCAATAGTCTTCTGTTGTTTTAAATTGATATAAATCGATGTTAATGCCATAACTTCTGTTAAAGTTATGGTCAGTAACTCATTTAAAGCAGTTAATACAACCAGACTACGTTCTGCTGGCTCATGCCGCCAATAAAGGGGCAAATCGATTTGAAAGTATAACTGAGGATTGGATACTAGCCAAGGTTCTAATAAATACTCAATAGCTAACGGAAAACTGTCTTGAAGGGATGCTGGAAATAAGCGATCGCTCAGTTGCACTAAAGAGTGATGAAAATTGTCAATTTGTTTTAAGCACTCTTGAATTTTATTATCTGATAAATTTAGATTATCTACTGTCAATAAATCTAAATTGCGACGTATTGTAAAAGATTCCTGTAACAAATCATCCCGAATTTTCTCTGCTTCCACAAAGAGTTTTATCGACTGTCTAGCAGACCACCATTGCAATGATTGTTGAATTCTCTGATAAGATGTCAGAAACCGCACTAGGGACATAACGTAGACAATTCAAAGTATAATTTTTGTACACAAGTTCAGGCTCACATAATATTGTTATGTCAGCTATTTTAGTAGCATCAGAAAAAAGTTATATGCAACCCACGGCATATTTACGCCGAAAAAATGCCAACTTGTACAAAATAATTGCCAAAAAATACCATGAGAATTTATCAAGACTTTATAATGTATAATTAGCAGATTTCAGATGAAATTTATCGTAGTTGGGACATTAAAAAAAGACAAAACTATCTTCCCTGTTGATGTCAGGGAAGAGTGAGTTATGATGGGGAAATACTAGCATTGATCGAGCAGAATTCAGAATTCATAACTCAGAATTCAGTATTCTGAAGCCCTGATTTATTAGGTTTTACTTATTAACAAGAAAGAATAAAGCCATCAGCCGTCATAATTTAGTTGCGTATTCTGTATAACTAACGGATCTGAGCTTACTTCTCCGTAGGAGTAAATACAGTGAAACACAACACCTTTCTTGAAATTTGGTAGTCTACAATCAGTAGCGGGTTTAAATCCCTCACTAATTGATTCTGAATCTTGTTTTTAAATATCGGTGACTAATCTCGCCTTTCTCAGCATAAATTGTAATGCTGTCTCTTCTTGGGAGATAATATTAGCTTTTGCATTCATCCCTGATTGGATGTGACATTGAAGCTTACCATTGCCAAATTTTAGCGTTTCGGGTTGAATTGTAGCTTCAAAATAGCCAGTATTGGTCTTGCTATCCACAGGTGTAATTACATCTGGAGAAATGCTATTGACAACAGCTTCAAGAGTACCATAATCAGGATATGGGCAGGCGTCAATTCGCAATTGCACTTTTTGACCAACTGCAACTTTTTGAATTTCTGCGGTGGGTATCATCGCTTTAATCACCAAAGCAGCATTTTGAGGAACAATTTCAGCAATAGATTCGCTAACACCCACAACTTGACCAGGGTTTCGTAAATTGAGCTTGAGAATTATACCATCACTAGTGGCGCGAATAATGCTATTTTGCAGTTGAGTTTCAATTTGTTGAAGTTCTTTTTGATATTGCTTGAGTTGGGTTTGCATTTCTACTCGCCGCTGCATTAAAGCTTGTTTTTCTTTGTGTAAAGTGGCGATGGTTGCTTCGCCTCGAGCAATTTCTTGGGAAATGCGTTCTTGGGCGATCGCGATTTTTGCCCTAGTGGGATTAACTACAACTTGGGCTGATTGCACTTTAGCTTGAGCAATTTCAATCGATATTTTTTCAGATTCGAGTATTAATTTAGCCTGTTCAACAACTAGTTTTTTCTGCTCAAATTCCCGCCGGCCAATTGCTCCAACTTCTGCCAATTGTTCATAGCGATCGCTATCAATTTCGGCAAACTCTAAATCTGCCTGAGCTTTTTGCAAATTAGCCCTAGCTTTTTGCAAACTGGCTTCTGAAACTAAAAATTCACTTTGAGTAGCAACTTTCCGTTCTTGATACTCTCGTTGGTTGCGTGCCAAATCTGCTTTTGCAGAAAAAACACTTCGTTCTATAAATCTTTTTTCAGCCAATATCTGAGTATCTAAAATAGCAACTTGCGAATCAATTTGAATTACTTGTAATCTACTTTGTTCGACATTACCTTGGAGTTGACTTTTTTTAATTTGCAATTGTCGCGTATCCAGACGAGCAATAACTTCTCCTTTTTTGACAATTTGATTTTCTTTTACAAAGATACTTTCAACAGTTCCCTCCATTTCTGGTTGCACTAACTTGGTATCGCCTATTGGACGAACAGTCGCAGCAGTTTCTACCATGACATTGTATTTAATCCATGAAGAAAGAGCGATCGCAGAACCAATAGTTCCAACGAGTAAAACTCCAGCTAAAGATGTCCAACCACTAATAGGAGGAAGAAATTCATCTTTCTCAAGTGATGGTAGGAACTTTTGATTATGGGTGTAAAGCATATTTCTCCTAATAATTGAAAAAAATATTTAGAAATCAGAATTCTGACTCCTGAATTTTCCTTCAAGGCATTAAAAAGTCTATATGGTCTCCTGGTTTGGTTCGCAGATCTTCCAAAGAACCTTGAAGCTTTAACTTGCCTCGATCTAGCAATACAATCCAATCAGCCCGATTAACTACCTTCGGACGGTGAGTAATTAAAATCGTAGTTTTACCCCAACGATGTTTAAACAATTTATCCAAAACTTGTGTTTCACTTACTGGATCGAGTCCACCAGTAGATTCATCCAAAATCAAAACTGGCGGATCTGTAACAATAGCTCTTGCTATTGCCAGTCTTTGACGTTGCCCACCAGAAATATTTGCGCCAAATTCACCTAAAATAGTTTGATATTTCTCAGGCAAATTATTAATAAATTCATCAGCCTCAGCTACTTGACAAGCTCTTACAATTTCCTCAAACGTAACATGGGGTGCGCCTAAGCGAAAGTTTTCAACAATCGAACGACTCCAAAAATGAGGCTCTTGGGGAACAAGAACAACCTGCTGACGTAGACAATCAAGAGAAAGGTCTTGGATATTATAAAGTCCAATACGAATATTCCCTGATTGCAGTGGATATAACCCAGCAATCAATTTTGCTAAAGTACTTTTACCACAACCAGATTTGCCGATAATGGCAACAACTTTCCCACCAGGAATTGTTAAAGAAAAGTTATCTATTAAGTCAAGCCGACCAGCATAATGAAAGTTAATATTTGTACAAATTATATCAGTATCACCACGAATTTCAGCAAAAGGCTTTATTTCATCGCCCTCATTTTCGGCAGTGGCATCTATCACTTCTGTGAGGCGTTGTGTGGCTGTTTTCGCCCGCGTAAATTCCTCAACAAAACTAATTAAAGTAGCAATTAACCCCAGGAAGTTACCATTCATTGAATTAAAAGCCAGCAGCTGACCAATGCTGAGATTTTCTGCGGGATTAATCACTAAATTACCGCCAAACCACAGCAAAATCACGCCACCAATACCCGCAACAAAGCCAGAAAAGGTATTATTGATAATTCCAATTTGGATTGTACTAAATGTTACGTTAGCCAAACGAGAAAATCTACTTTGAAATTCGTCCCAAAATTGTGGTCTAGATGTGGTAGTTTTGAGAGTCAGAGCGCCCTTAAAGGTTTCTACTAAAACCCCTTGTGTTTCTGCTTCTTGAACTAATAGTTCACGAGTTTTTTGCCGCAAAGTTGGCTGGAATACTATGGTAGATATGCTCATCATCATAGCGATAAATACAGCGACTGCCGTGAGTTTCCAGCTATAGAAAACCATGAAACTAAAAGAAATCAGAGCAATAAAAAATTGACTGGGTAGAGTGATAATTAAGTTAGCAACTAACTGATTAATCTGGCTAATATCTCGTAGACGGCTAACAATTTCACCGCTACGTCTGGCTTCGTAATAAGAGAGGGGTAATCGTAAAATTTGCCGCCCAAATTCTAGAACTAAACCTAGTTGCAAACGTTGGGCAAAGTGAGCGATTAAGTTAGATTGTACAAACGAAAGACTACGAGAAACTATATTCATAACTACCACAGCGATCGCTACAGTAGTTAGTAATTTTGTATCACCTCGAACCAATACATCATCAGTAAGAATTTGCAGCAGAAAAGGAGAAGCTAAAGATAGCAAACCTAACGTTAAATTCAAAGGCAAAACTTGAGCTAAAATCGCACGATAAATCCAAACACGTTTGAAAAAACGCCAAAACCCACCAACTTTATCATCCTCTTGGGCAAAAAAACGTACAGGATCGGGTTCCAATAAAAGTATTAACCAATCTGTCCAGCCTTCTGCTATCTCTTGTGGAGAAAGATAACGCACACCTACCGCTGGATCTGCAACTAAACATTTTTTGCCTTTCTTACCATATAAAACAACCCAATGATTTCCTTTCCAGTGAATAATTGCCGGTAGCGGTGCTTCATTCATTCGCTCGAGAAGTTCCGGCGAAGTTTTCACTGGACGAGCATTAAACCCAAGTGTTTCTGCTCCACGTTTCAGCCCCAATAAAGTCGTTCCAAATTGTCCAGTACCTACCGCTTCCCGGATGCGGCTGAGAGTAAAAGTACGCCCGTAATATTTAGCAATCGCAGCAAGACAAGCAGCTCCACAGTCTTCTTTGCTATGCTGTTTCACAAACTGGTATTTCATAGGTAAATTACTCTACATAATGACAACTAGTGCCGCACCGCAAAAAGGTAGATTACATTTTAGAAAATTTCAAAACTCGAAAATTGAATAATTTTGAATTGCAGCAACGCAGTATTAATGCTATGAAATTTTGTCAGCCTGTTGTTATGTTTTTGGAATTAGTAAAATTTAGTTATGAATTTTGATGCCTGAATTTTGCTGGATAAATATCCGGTATCAAAATATTAGCATTTCTGAATTATTACCTGAAAATACTGAACAAAATATGACCCATGTAATCGTATTATTGTGGGTCATCTGTGAAAAATTTCATATCAATTTATGTTCAAGTGTGCCGAGAATATCATGTCACCGATACTGAGGTTTTAGCCAACACTTCCGGTAGATTATTTTTCTTGAAATTTTAAAATATCGGCAATACGATTCACATCTAAAGCCAAAAAAGCTAAACCAGCAGTTGCAATTTCTGTAGAACTACCATAAGAACTAGCAATGCTGCCATTTGGCCCGGAAGAACTACTACCGCTGAGAATATTTTGGCTGGCTTTGTAAAAAGTCGCATTTATTGCAAGATCGCTACCACCAGATATAACTTCTAGTTGTTCATCAGATAAATCTCTAAATAATTCGCCAGACATAGCCGCAAACCTCGTAATTGAAATTCGATGAAATTTTAGAATATTTTACGTGAGTTTGCATTACAAATAAAAGTATATAAACTTTAGTAAAAATAATTTTAGACAATTCTTTTTACTAAGCTACTTTCATCGAACTCACGTATTAGTTGATTGCTGTTTTTAGTTGCTCAGCTTAATGACCATATTTTTTTGAAATATCAAGAATCTCATCAGCATCCAAAGTTAAAAAAGCTATTCCAGCAGTTGTAATGTCTGTAGAACTACCGTTGGAGCTAGCAGTGCTACCATGAGGGCCAGAGCTGCTTTCGCCATTGAGAACATTTTCATTTGCTGTGTAAAAAGTTGCATCTAGTTGAAAATCAACACCACCAGCTACAACTTCTAGTTGCTCATTGGATAAATCTGTAAACAATATGTTAGACATTGGTAGAAACCTCGTAATTTTGATTTGAAACATTTGAACAACTAGTAACGTGAGTTCGTGATTAAGAAGTGAAAATTTGATTTTTTTGCATTAGAGATAAAATCTCTAAGCTCTTTTCATCAAACTATTGTCAGCGAACTCACGTATTAGTCAATTGCCTTGTTTAGCTACTTAACCTAATAGCTGTATACTTTTTAAATCTGAATAAGCTCATGAGAACCCAAGGCTAAGAAAGCTAATCCAGCAGTTTCAATCTCTGTGGAACTACCGTTAGAGCTTGCAGCGCTACCACTAGGGTCAGAACTGCTTTCGCCATTAAGAACGTTTTCTTTTGCTGCGTAAAAAGTTGCATCTAGTTGAAAATCAACACCACCAGCTACAACTTCTAGTTGATCGTTGGATAAATCTGTAAATAATACGTTAGACATTGTTAAAAACCTCGTAGTTTTGATTTGAAGAATTTGAAGAGTTAGTAACGTGAGTTCGTGATTAAGAAGTGAAAATTTGATTTTTCGTATTAGAGATAAAATCTCTAAGCTCTTTTCATCAAACTTTTTTCAGCGAACTCACGTATTAGTCGATTGCTTTGTTTAGCTGCTTAACTGTTTAAACCGTAGGAATCTCAGGAATCTCATAAGAACCCAAAGCTAAGAAAGCTAATCCAGCAGTTTCAATCTCTGTAGAACTACCGTTGGAGCTAGCAGTGCTACCACTAGGATCAGAACTGCTTTCGCCATTGAGAACGTTTTCTTTTGCTGCAAAAAAAGTTGCATCTAGTTGAAAATCAACACCACCAGCCACAACTTCTAGTTGCTCGTTGGATAAATCTGCAAATAATACGTTAGACATCGTTAAAAACCTCGTAATTTGGATTTGATGAAATTTGAGTTAGCTATTAGTTGATTGCCTTGTGATTGGCTGCTCAACTCGCCGCTTGTTTAATACGATATAGGTGAGTAACTATGTGAGTCATTTGTATTTCATGCACAGTTAATTACCATGTTAAGAAAAACTTGTTGCACGATTAAGCAAGTAGCCTGTCTGAAAAATACGCTTATATAAAAATAGAATTTTTATATTCTTCCTTGAGGATGATTATTTACAAAATGGGTTATTTTAGGACAGTTATACACCCCTAACGTCTGTTAGATCTTTGTCCTTGCTGATTTTCGTTTAATGTTATGGTCGCGTGTATAACCAAAATCAACTCGTAAAATCAGATATCCTGTTACCAACGTCGTAATTTTAGTTACAATACTCAATGGAATTAGGTTAGCGATCGCCCCTTATATAAAACTCCTATTTATTTGATTGCGTCAAAAAATTTTAGATTTGAGATTTACCGCATCCCTATCCCTTGCGCGTTCCTACCTTTGAGCCTACGGTGTACACACAAGTCATGAAATTAGCCAAAACCAAACAAAAATCTCAAACAGTCCTATCTTTAATCCCCCTTATTAAGGAGAGGGACAGTTTTGCATACCAAAACCAGGGTGAGGTATCTGACTGACTGTGCGATATATTTTAAATTGCCCCACCCAAAGACTTTTGTGTAGTCCGTAGGTCAATCAAAATGATAAATTTCCAACTGCACATGATATTACCTGCATGTGCCAATATCATCTGAGTTGTTAATTGCTGTAGTTATGTTTAAGCCTCGTTTTGTCCGCTTTTTTCGTCACCTCAATTGGCGCATGTTGAAAAAAACTTTCGCTAAGACAATCGAAACACGACTTTTTGGACTAGCCTCGGAAATTGCTTTCAATGCCATGTTATCTTTGTTTCCAGCGATTCTAGCTTTGATTGCAGCTATTGGCTTATTAGCAGAATCTTTACAAAACACTTTTAAACAACTGGCGACACAACTTAGTCAAGTTTTACCTGAAGAAGCTTTGATTCTGATTCGTGATTTTGCCACTACAGAAATTACCAATTCCAAAAACAGTGGTTTATTTTCTCTGAGCTTTTTATTAGCAATTTGGACTGCTTCTGGTGCAGTGAGTACTGCAATGACAGCCCTCGACCAAATACATCAAATTCCTCCAGAAAAAATACGCCCTTTTTGGAAAGCCAAGCTTGTTTCTCTGGGATTAACAGTCGGTACTATATTGCTTTTGGTGTTGGCTTCTTTATTAGTGTTTACCAGCGATTGGCTGTTGGGAATGGTAGCACGTGAAAATGCTTCTTTAATCTTCCTGTTCGATATTTGGCAACTGTTACGCTGGCCGTTAGCTTTAAGTATTGTTGCTTACGCTTTTGGCTTTGTCTATCGCTACGGGCCAAGTGTCTGGAACTCAGGCACACCAATGATGCCTGGAGCGATTTTAGCAGCTGTTTTTTGGGCTATGTTATCTGCACTATTTCGGCTTTATGTAGCGAACTTTGGGAATTATAATAAAGTTTATGGTGCAGTAGGAGCTGTCATCGTTTTAATGCTCTGGCTATCGATGAGTGCTGCTGTTATGTTAATCGGCGACCAGTTGAACGTAATTGTCGGCCAAGATATGCGTTCCAAAGTACAGCCACAATCTACCGAAAATATGAAAAAATATTAATTAGTAAATCTTTGAAGAAACTTTTGCAAAAGCTCAAGAGAAGAGTAAAATGTCTAACGATTGAATACAAATAAGCGATCGCTTTCATGCCAGATTCCTCTTTTCGGTCTTCCATGATTGAACCTGATGCCAAAGCACCTACCTTAAAGCGCCTCCGTCAGATCAGTCGGCTGTTGGATAATGCTATTACTATTCCCGGAACTCAAGTTGGCATTGGTATCGATCCAATTTTAGGATTACTACCTATCGGTGGTGATTTTTTGGGAGTCATGTTTTCTTGCTACATCATTTTAGAAGCAGCACGGCTAGGTGTATCTAGAGCCGCCTTAGGCAGAATGGTTGTGAATGTAATTATTGATGGTTTAGTAGGTGCTATCCCAGTTTTCGGAGACTTTTTTGATGTTGCTTGGACAGCTAATAATAAAAATCTCAAGCTATTGGAAGAACACCTAAAATTTCCCAGCCAGCAAAAAAGTGCAGACAAGTGGTTTATCATTGCCGTTTTGGCTGGATTGTTGCTAATCTCCGTTGTCTTAGTAGCATTACCTGTGATACTAATTAGAATGTTATGGAACGCCTTAACCGGCACTTAAATTATCAGAATTCTCCAATCCAGAATACAAAAATCAGAATTAAGAAGGCTTTGAGACCTAAAGCTTAATAATTTGAATAATATTCAGAAGCTATAGTAACCTTGATTTGATATTCATTCTGAATTCTGTTAGCGTAGCGGAGCGTAGTCCATTCTGACTTCTGAATTCTGACTTCTCACCCTTAAATTATTGATTAATCAAGGAATGAAAGATTGGTGGCAGGCCACTTTTCCTAAAGGGCGGCAAAATTTGGTTATTATTGATGCTCATGGGTATCCTGTACAAATTGCATATGGCGAAAAAGGTAGAGGAAAACCGCTAATTCTCTTACATGGTATGGGCAGTTGGAGCTACAATTGGCGCCATATGATAGCACCATTATCTAAATATTTTCGGGTAATTTGTTTTGATGCCAAAGGATTTGGTTTTTCAGAAAAACCATTGTCTCGTAGAGAAGGCAACGGTCATCAAGTTATTGAATTTCAAAGAATTATTCAGGCATTATGTGATGAACCAGCAGTGATTGTGGCTGAATCTTTGGGGGGATTAATTGCCCTTGCTCTTGCTCAAGAACATCCCCAATTAATTGGGCGGTTGGTAGTAGTAAACGTGCCTGTATTTACCGAAGGTTTACCCCATTGGGCTATGTGGTTACTCGCCCAAACACCTCTAGAAATAATGCAAACTGTAGATTCTTTGCGTCTGGCATATCTGTTTGCACCTTTATTTAGAGAAATTATGGCAATAGAAAGACGTGCAGTACTATTCGATCCATCAATTCTGACGCAGGAAGATATATATTGGATAACTTACCCGTTTATTGAACTACCCGGTACGATCGCTAAAGTTGCCGAAGAATTACAAATAGCAGCCCGAGAAATAGAGAATTCGCAAGCAAATAAGCCAAACATGCTCACTAAAATTCAAAATAATTTGCATAAAATTCAGTGTCCTACACTAGTTTTATGGGGTGAGCAAGATAGTTGGTTTCCTGCTAGTCATGGTGAAAAATTACATCAGCATATCTCCAATTCCAAATTTCAAATTTTGTCTAACTGCCGTCATGATGCGTCAACTGGTGCTTCTAAAGTACTGAATACAGTAATTCTGGAATTTTTGCAAGATACTGGCTTTTACTAAAGAATTCAGAATTCAGGATTCAGAATATTTCAACTATAAAATGACGTTAGTTCGATGAGTCATATCACTTTTGCCTAATTAGTTAACAGGATATATCCATCACCGAGTCGCAGAAAAATCATACTGAATTCTGACCGTAGGCGGAGCGTCTCTGGCTTTGCTCCTGAGTTCTGAATTCTTCATAAAAAGAGAGTGGGAGGAAGCATATCAGTTAGCTTTCAAACTCCCACTCTATCATTTGCTACTGAAGTGGACAGGAATGTATACAGACGTTGCTTGTGATTTGGGGGCTAATGTGTACTTCAAGAACAATGCCCATATACATTTAATATTCCTGTTGTAACAAATGTCAAACCTAATTATTGATATTTATCCGCAAAATAATCCTCTCATCATACTTATTCGAGACAGCTTTTTCTATCTAAATCGCTTAGGAAATAATGTTTTTTTAAAAAACATTTGCTTGCTTGGTAGTCCCTGATAACAACACCCTTGAAGTCGTTTATCTTCTATAATTTAGCTTGCTTAATCAAAATATGGTTGCCATTTTGGCAGGTATTTAACTTTTTAAAAGCGGTTAAATCTCCATATAGCGAGCCTAAAAAATAAGATTCCTGACTTCTTAGAGAAATCAGGAATCCTAGTCACCTTAATTAACAAAAAATATTAATTTGACAGGTTTTTACTTTACAGTATTTTAATACTGGCGTAAAATCGCAGACAATGAACTATCTTTACGGAGATCCATCAAGTCTGCCAATGATTCTTTGCGCGTATCCAAGTGGTGCTTGTGTTCTGGTGGTAGAACTGTCACCAGATGCTTTGTTTTAGGTGCCGTCTGCATCACAGGCATTAGTTGTCGCTGGGGCACAAAAATTGGCTGGTTTTTGGGAAGGCGCGGTTCCAATCTTGTGTAGCGGGCTTCTGCCATGCGTGCATGATGACGGTTAACCTGTTTTGGGACTTTTTGCGGCTGGGTTTTCCGGTTAAGCATTCGGAAAATAATCCAGCAACCACTACCACAACTGAGGGCGATGGCAGCCACCATCCATAAAGGTGTAGGATTAGTATTCTCAGAGGGCGTATAGATTGGTTGTTCTACGATCACTGGAATTTCTTCTGTTTCTTCTGGTGCTACCTGCCCAGGATTACCTAAGCTATACAAGGCAAAGGCACCACCTCCGATAAACATAGCTAAAGACCCAGTTAACAATAGCCAAGGATGATGTGCAACCAAATATATCAGACCATTTGAGCTTTTTGTTAATCTCGATTTCCTGTTTGTCAGCTCTGGAGTGGCCCCTATTAGTTGGGTTGGCTCGTGCTGTACACTCTGACTTTTTTCCATGATTACTTTCAGATTTGTACCCCTCTAGTCAATAAATTGTACTGGAGGAGTCAAGCATCAGGTATCCGTAACAAAAGTTCAGATTCAAGTAACTTTTTTGTATAACAAAGGCTACTAAATCTGGCTAACTTTTGCCGGAATTCTGTATTTGTTGCTACTTTTTACTGTAATAATCTGGAAATTTATTCGCTAATTTTTCTTGTTAGTTAGGAGAATGTCTTTCCATCGCAAGTTGAATTAATCGATCCACTAATTCTGGAAAAGAAACTCCACTATGTGCCCAGAGTTGAGGATACATACTAGTTGCAGTGAAGCCTGGTAAAGTGTTGATTTCATTAATCAAAACTTCTTGTGTCGCTTCCACGTAGAAAAAATCTACCCTTGCTAATCCTGCGGCGTCAACAGCTGCAAAAGCTTGCAAGGCCATGTCCTGAATTTTACGGGCAATGGCATCTGGAATGCGTGCAGGTATCAGTAAATCTGCTTTACCTTCGGTATATTTAGTTTCATAATCGTAAAAATCGCTATCATATGTAATCTCTCCAACGACAGAGGCCTGGGGTTGGTCGTTACCCAAAACAGCACACTCTACTTCTCTGGCGACCACACCAGCTTCTACAACTAGCCGTCGGTCATAACTAGCGGCATTGTCTAAAGCAGCTTCTAATTCTGGGCGCGATCGCACTTTAGCAATGCCCACTGATGAACCTAAATTTGCAGGCTTGACAAAAGCAGGATAACCTAATGTTGCCTCAATTTCATCACACAGTTTCGGAAATACACAAGGATTAGACCAAACTTGTGCTCTAGTTATTGCCTTGTATTTCACTTGCGCTAGTCCCGCTTGCTCAAACGCCATTTTCATGGCAATTTTATCCATCCCCATAGCCGAACCTAACACCCCAGAACCCACAAAAGGCACTTGCATTAAGGTAAGTAAGCCTTGAATTGTCCCATCTTCACCGTTGGGGCCGTGGAGAATGGGAAACCAAACATCCACTTCCGCAACTTGAGAGGGTGATTGCCATTGGCTGAGAGTTTGGGTTTGAGGGTTGGATGTCAGTCCCCCGGATGTTGATTCTTGGGATTCCAGTAGTGGGATACCGTTTCCTAAAACCTTTTGGGGTGCTTCCCCCGCCAGCCAGCGTCCATCTTTTTGGATGTAAAAAGGCAGTATTTCGTACTTACTAGTATTTTGCTCTGCACTTAAGGCTTTAGCGATCGCCCGTGCTGAGTTGATCGAAACTTCATGCTCTCCTGAACGACCGCCAAACAATAACCCCACGCGCAGCTTAGTCATTTTGAGTACCTCGAAACTCCTCAAGCAGATAGCGTATCACAACCTACAAAAGTTGCCATATTTTTCCCTAATTTTTGGTGAGACTGTATTTGCTTGGGGCTGAGGAAGCAGAGGAGGAAAAATTTGATCTTGCTTTTCGCTCTCAAAATTGAGTAATTTCTTCTCCCCCTGCCCACCAAAGCGATTGATTATTTTTTTATTTGGAAGTCCCATCTCGCAGCATTCTTGCCTAGCGTAGACGCGAAGCGGCTGAAATTGAGTACCTGACTGCCCATTTCGAGCAGGCAAAAAGGCTTTCAGAAATTGTTCTTCAGCACGCCCCGGATTTGCTGCAAAAGGTGAAGATGTATGAAATCAAAATTTATTTCTACATTGCTCAGAATCAAATGCTGGCAGCGATCGACACCTGTTTACAAGTGCTGGAGTTCTTGGGCGAACCGCTGTTTAGAGAACCGCCACTGGAGTTAGCGATCGACGATTTAATTAACCTGCCAGAGATGACCGATCCGCACAAGTTAGCAGCCATGCGAATTGCGATCGCATCGAGATTCTCCAACTCCTAACTAGCCAAGCTGCCATCTCTGTGGAAAATACCCGTCTGTATCAACAAACCGAAAACTATTCTCACGAGTATGGCAATTTACCTCTGGTGACTTGCTATCCTAGTCAATTGAATCAAGTCTTTCTGAATATTATTAACAATGCCATTGATGCGATTCGAGATAATTGCCAAAGCAGCGAAGACCCAGAAATTCGGATTCGTACTGGAGTGATAGATCGTGAATGGTTACGAATTGCGATCGCCAATACAGATAGCACCATTCCTGTGAGTCTGCAAGAGCGGATTTTTGAACCGTTTTTCACCACAAAGCCGATTGGTCGTGGTCAAGGTTTGGGGTTATTTGTCTGTTATTTCATTATCCAACAACATCGCGGCACTTTAACTGTACGTTGTCACCCCACCGAGAGAACTGAATTTGAGATTGTTCTTCCTATCTGTCAAGGTAAATATTGATGAGCCAATGTCAAGTAGCAGATTTATTGCGGGCGATCGCTGAGAGAATAGATCAGTAGCTACATAACTCGCTACGTTGTTCAATTTACTTTTCAAGCAGCGAACATTTTGGGATTTTGCTGCCACGGTAAAGGATTATTCGATCTTTACCAGTCCTGTTAAAATGCATCGATGTCAAAAAAGCAACATATCTTAAACAAAAAACCCGGTTGGTCTTTGGATGAGCGAGATCCAAAGTTCATCAAATCTCTGATGCCCCTGTTTAGCTTTTTGTATCACTACTATTTCCGAGTTCAAACTAGTGGCTGGGAGAATATTCGACCTGAAGAAAAAGTTTTGTTTGTCGGTTCGCACAATGGAGGACTTGCGGCTCCGGATATGACAATGATGATGTACGATTGGTTCCGACGCTTTGGTGTGGAACGACCTATTTATGGATTGATGCATCCTAAAGCCTGGGAAGTTAGCCCACCACTAGCGCAACTAGTTGCCAAAGCTGGAGCAATCATGGCTCATCCGAAAATGGCTTACGCTGCCTTGCGGTCTGGAGCTAGTGTACTAGTTTACCCAGGTGGAGCCGAAGATGTCTTTCGACCACATCATTTGCGTAACAAAATTTATTTTGTGGGACGACAAGGATTTATCAAATTAGCGTTGCGGGAAAATGTACCAATTGTGCCTGCGATTTCTTGGGGTGCTCACGATACGCTAATTGTGCTTGCTGACTGTTACAAAATTGTGCAGCAACTCCACCAATGGGGGATGCCTTGGCTATTTGGAATTGACCCAGAAGTTTTTCCCATTTATCTGGGATTACCTTGGGGATTAGGAATTGGTCCCTTGCCCAACATTCCCTTACCTGTGAAGTTGTACACGCGGGTTTGTCCTCCCATTGTATTTGAACGATATGGTCGGCAAGCAGCTTGCGATCGCCAGTATGTCAATGAATGTTATGAATTAGTTGTTAGCCAGATGCAGCAAGAGTTAGACAATCTAATAAACCTCTCTGCTAAGTCATAGGGAACTTGCAAAATTTTTTTGGAGTTATCATTCAAAACCAAAATCCCCCGTACATCTAGTTTTTTCTGCTTTCACACAAGACCACAGGCTTAAGGCGACGATATTTGGAAGCATCCAATTTTCTCAAATTGAGATGCTCCCACTAATAGTTTTTACACTAGTAGATAGAACAAGCATAACTTTGCCAACTTGCCTACATAGCATTTGTAGGCAGCATTGTTTAACCGCTCTTTGATTTAACAGCCAGGAGTTACAAAATTCATAACTCAATACTCACTGCTAACTTTTTTAACTCCCCAGGCCGGATTCGAACCAGCGACCAATCGATTAACAGTCGATCGCTCTACCACTGAGCTACTGAGGATCACCCACGATTTATAATATTAAAGGTAAAGGATAGGATTTGGCAAGTACTTTAGCTAAATTTTTTTTCTTAGATGCTTAATTATAGATTTTTGCAGTCAAAACCCGCTCTAGAGGCTAACCTGAGACTTTTAGATACTAATATCTACTGTAATCCCATTCGTAGTTCAGCCAGACGCTGCCGTGCTTTCGCGTCGATCGCATTGGCTAAAAATCTACTCTTTGATTGTTTGCGTGTATGATACTTTTGTCGCATCCGACAAACGGTAGCTTCCACCTCACCACACAGTTGTTGTGCTGACAACCATTCAGCCCCATACCCCTGCACCATCAGCTGCTGTGCTCGATCTGATGTGGCAACAATCACACGAGAAATCAAAGATTGAGCTATTTGCTGGCGAAAAGACGCACAAGATTTTTCAATATAAGTATCTGCTGTTTGCCCAAAATCAGTATAGTAAACAGATAAAAGCTCTGTAATAATTTCTTTATTGCTAGCAGAATTTTGATATTGGGCATCAAAAATTATTTGAGTTGCATAACCTTGAAACGCACTGTAACCAGTCATTGCTTCCACAAGTTCGCTACGTGCGGCCTCTAGTCCAACGCTATCACGGGTTTTCTTTAAGCAAGGCCAAGCGCCTATTATATTGTAGCCGTCCACTAACAAAACGGCTTGTAGTAACGAACGGGGCATGGTTTTTAATCACACTTTTCTAGAGTTAGCAAAATTCATTCATAATTTTTATAATAGTTGATGCACTGTCTGTAACACTATGTTACATAAAACAAAAAACACCCCAGCTTTATAAAATTGACCTTAAGACAGAGGCAATAACATAAAACGCGCCTCTATTAGAAAGGCGCGTTTTAGTAGTTTTGAGTTAAGAGAAGCGGATAACAAAGATGAGGGAGCACAGGGGCAAAGGAGCAGAGAGGAAGTTGCAGTAAGTTTTTCTCCTTTGCCTCTTTCTATGCCCCATGCCCCATCCATATGGCTCAATCAAGAGGCTTCACTGTGTATTTGCATCAGACGTTGTTTAAGGCGCTGGGCTTCACCCCTATCCACAACAGAACCTTTTTCTAATAAAAAAGCACCGTCACAGTAATTTAGCTCGTCTAACCGATGGGTCACCCACAAGGCTGTGATACCTCGACTTTTGACGAGACGGCGGACACCAGCAACCAAATCCAGCTGGCTATCTGGATCTAACAGAGCAGTGGGTTCATCTAATAATAAGACTTCACAGCGACGGGCGATCGCACCAGCGATGGCGACTCGCTGCTTCTGTCCCCCAGAAAGTGCATATATTGGGCGTCGTTGTAGGGTCAGTAAATTTACCGCCCCCAGTGCCTCCTCAACCCTGACTCTCACAGCAGCAGTAGGCAACTTTTCTTCCACCAATCCAAAAGCCACGTCAGCACCAACTGTTGGCATCACCAGTTGATGATCGGGATTTTGGAAGACAAAGCCAACAGGCTGCAAAACTCCAATTTCGCCAGACTCCGGAGCTAATAATCCCGCTACCAGCCTCAGCAAGGTTGATTTACCGCTGCCGTTTGTACCCAAAAGCATCCAAAACTCACCCTTAGGAACTTCTAAAGAGCAAGATTTGATAACTTTCTCTCCATTAGGCCAACTGAAGTTTAAATCCTTGACCTGGATGCCCACTTGAGACATTTGTCAACCTTGGTTACTCAGCAGCTAGAGCAAAAAAGCCAGGTGGTCTACCACTAGCAGTGGTTACACCATCTTTCTGAACAATCTGGACTCCAGAAATTTCACTAGCACGGACAGCAATTTTCTTCTCTGTTTTGCCCTCGCACTTTAGCTCCACTATGTCAGGATTGCCAGAACGCATCGCTGCCAAAATTAGCTGATAGACAGCCTCAGCATCCTCGGCTGACTTACGTTGTACTGAGATCGGGAAAGCAGTGTTTCTGATGCTTAAGTCGATGGTAAACATTTAGCATTAATCAAAATTTAACTGTAGCACTCATTTTAGCGTCAGCTGACTGATTCTAGGGAAAAGGGCATTGGGGATAGGGCATTGGGCACGGGGCACGGGGGAGAAAAAGGTTTCTTCCCTGCTAAGTAGTTCCCTGGCCCCCATCTCCTATGCCCATCTCTATCAATAGTTAAGTTTTATGACAAATCATCTAGAAAAATTAGAGATTTTCACTTAATATGATTAAAGGTTAGTAAAAAATTGTAAACTAGGTTAACGACTTGGTTAACTTTCTGCATTCTAGGAAGCTTCTGCATAGCTATCTATAATACAGATACAACCTGTACTTATAAGATTTGGAGATTTGCTCTAATGACCATCGCAGTTGGACGCGCCCCAAGTACAAGAGGGTGGTTTGACGTAGTAG